>JALUKO010000129.1 GCA_027056525.1 Helicobacteraceae bacterium
GCATATATTAATAATTTTTTCTTTGCTATCATTGATATTTGCAACTATCGGTTTTTTAGAGTATATATCTTCTATCGTATCGTCTAAAGTTTTATTATTTAAAATGGCTCTTCGTGCATCTCCATCACTAAATGTCCCTATGAGTTTATCATCTTTATCAACCACTATAGCTATTTTGATGTTACCCTCATCAATGATTTTCAAAGCACCCTTTATGGTTGAGTTAACCGTCAGTTTTACTTTCTCCACATCCTTCATCTCATCTATTCCTCATCCACAAATTGTTTTCTAACCAAGAATTTCTTCTTTTGAAGAGTATCAACAATGAATCCACTTGCATTGCCGTGACCATAAATATTTTCTATCTTTTCACATTTCAATTTAAAATCACTTGAAAGAGCTTTATTTATCGCATTTTTTAATGTTTTTATACCACAATCAAGCACATTACCACTTTGCAGTCTCCCTTTTTGTCTCTCTCCTATATTGACAACGGGTTTATGAAAACTCGCCGCTTCAATAATCCCGCTTGAAGTGTTGCCAATAAGCAGATCAACATGTTTCATAGCACTCAGATAACGCAACTGTCCAAGATTTTTAACCACTTTAAACCTTGTTGGATCCGTTTTAGTAAACTCTTCTAGTTTTTGATTGATAACTCTTCCGTTATCATCGGCATTTGCGTAGGTAAAAAGTACCTGAAGTTCAGAATCTTGCAACACTTTCAATATTGCTTCAATCTCATCTTTTACCTTTGAAGAATCCTCTAGTGTTACAGGGTGGTAGGTAAAAAGTGCCGACTTATCCTTAAACTCCCATCCGAGCTCTTGTTGCAAACGCTCTTTTGTAAGCAATTGCATGTTGAGGATATTGTCGATCCCGGGTGCTCCACTGACAAACACTCTCGATGCATCTTCCCCCATCTGCACAACGCGCTTTTTATACTCCTGTGTAGATGTAAAATGAAGCTGCGCCATCTTGGTGATAGAGTGGCGTATCTGCTCATCCACAGCACCCTCGGTAATCTCTCCACCGTGTATATGGGCGATAGGGAGATTCATAAGCATTGCCGTTGTAGCAGCTGCGTGGGTTTCAAACCTGTCACCCAAAAGAAGTACGATATCCGGATTGAGTCTCTCAAAGGTACTAGAGAGCAACATGGTAGCTAAACCGGTAGACTTGGCAATGGCAGACTTGGTATCAGAAGCGATTAGGTTTTCTATTTTTTCATCGATCACAAAACCGTCTGCTTCGATCTGTTTATATGTGCTTCCAAACTCCGGACTCATATGCATAGTAGTAGCTACTAGCTGTAACTCAAGATATTGAGAAGTTTTGATCTTTTGCATTATGGGGTAAAATAGCCCGTATTCTGCGCGGGTTCCGGTAACTATGCATACTCGTTTTTTTTTCATATCAGTTCATCTTCAAGGTAATCTTTGCTCGCTAAAGTTCCCAAGATCTCATCCCATCGCATAGGGCTTATTCCGTTGCCCGGTCTTTTGATCGCAAGGTTATCTTCTGAGAGCACTTCCCCTTTTTTGATCTTCTTGGCAGCCACTATCGACTTTCTTGCAACTTTCATATTTGGTTTTTCACTTTTACTCGGTTTTTTCACACTGCTTCCAAGAGCCAGTTCTATGTTACGAATGGACTCCACCATGGCTTTTAGCTCATGCGGTTCAAGCGAAGCTTTATGGTCTGGGCCTTCCATAGTTTTATCAAGGGTAAAATGTTTTTCAATCATACACGCACCCATAGCAACCGCAGCAATATCTACCTCTATGCCAAGAGTATGATCACTATAGCCGTATGCTACATCAAAACTTCTGCCTATAGTTACCATCGCTCTTAAATTGACATCCTCCATCGGTGTCGGATACATCGTGTTTGCATGTAAAACAGTGATATCTTCTTTGGGTGTTCCAGCACTCTCCAAAATATCCAAAGCATCTTCTATCTCACCCATATCTGCCATACCGGTTGACAAAACAACCTTTTTCCTTAAAGCTCCAATCGCTCGCAAATAAGGCAGGTTGGTTATCTCGCCACTTGGTATTTTAAATATCTCCAAACCGAGTGCATGTAACATCTCAATACTCTCATGATCAAAGGGAGTTGAGAGGAACATGATATTTTTACTTTGACAATAAGCAATCAGCTCTGTATGTGTTTTTGCATCAAGTTCAAGTTTTTTGATCATATCAAACTGAGACTCCTCGGCATCGGTTGTCTCTTTTTGATAAGAAGCTTTAGAAGCATTTTTTGAAACAAGTTTTTCTGTTTTAAACGTCTGAAACTTTACAGCATCTACTCCAGCTTCCACCGCCACATCTATAAGTTTTTTTGCCAATGCAACCGAACCGTTGTGATTTACCCCAGCTTCCGCAATTATAAATACTTTCTTCATCTTTCACCTTTGTATATAGAACCGGCTTTTATAAAATCATTTTTCTGTGTTGAGACATACTCTTTACTTACGGCATTACTGCCAAAAAAAGTACCCTCGCTCACCCGTACACCACCGTTGATGACTGCTGCGGTAGATATATGACAAAAACTCTCGATGTGTGCATCATGCTCTATAAGTGCTTTTGTATTTATGATACAACTCTCTGCAACCTCAGCGCCTGCATTGATGAGAGCATCGTGCATAACAACAGTTCCCTCACCTACTTTGGCATGTTTTGAGATGTATGCTCTGGGTGAAACAACGGTAGCTATTTTTGCTCCGGCATCTTTGAGTTTTTTAAAAAGTTTCATACGCAGCTGTGCACTTGTTATCTGTCCAACACTAATGAGGAAATACCATCCAAGTTCCACATACTCTTTTATATCATCATCGGTACCTATGATCTCATAGCCTAGTACCTTCTCTCCTACAAGCTCCTCTTTATCCAATATACCGACTATGCTGAATTTCCCCTCTTGCTCTATGACATCTATGCAAGACTTGGCATGTCCACCACCGCCGATAAGGATCAGTTTTTTCATTTGAGATTCACTCCGCTTGGAATATTTACCACCCTCTCCTCAAGCCACAAAGCATTACTGAGCTGAGTTGACTGGCACTCTTTGAACATCTCTAGTTTGTTCATCAAAGCCCAAATAGGGCGTGTCATAATCCCTTTGGCATTGGTCTGCTCTAAAAAAAGATCCCTTTGCGTTTTATCTTTCAAAACAACAGCATTGAGCCAGTAATTTACCCGTGTGTTTTCAAGCTCTTTGACAAAGTCTATCTTTTGTTGTTCAAAAAAAGCACCATACCCATCCGCCAGTGCTCGTTTGTATTTTAATATATCCTCAAGTATCTCCATCTGGGCACAGCCCAGTGCTGCATTAAGGTTTGGGAGTCGATAGTTATATCCGATCATATCATGAATATATTCATAGGTGTGAGGAACTTTTGCCGTTGTAGTCAAATGCTTTGCCATTTTTGCCAATGCCTCATCATCGGTCACGATCATACCACCGCCGCCGGTAGTAATGGTTTTGTTGCCATTAAAGCTAAAGGCTGCAATTTTTCCAAAGGTTCCCGTATGTTTATTTTTATAGTAAGAACCCAAACTCTCTGCAGCATCCTCTACTAGAGCAATATTATATCTCTCACATATCTTTTGCACCTCATCGATCTTACACGGATGACCAAAAGTGTGCATAGGAACGACGGCAGTTATTTTTTTACCTGTTGTTTTGTTGTAACATGCACCCTCTTTTTGCAAGGTATTAGTACTTAAAAAATCCTCCAGACTTGCCGGACTAAGCCCCATCGTATCTCTGTCAACATCTACAAAGACAGGCTTGGCATTGCAGTAGCTTATAGCATTACATGTCGCTATGAAAGTTAAAGGCTGCGTGATAACTTCTGAGTTCTCATCAGTTCCTACGAGTTTAAGAGCTATATGAAGGGCTGCTGTACCATTCACTGTAGCAATGGCATACTTTGCACCTGTGTATTTTGCCACCATCTCTTCAAATCTATCAACAAACTTACCCACGGAAGAGACAAAAGTAGAATCTATGCACTCGTTTAAGTATTTTTTCTCATTCCCGAAAAAAACAGGCTCATGTAGAGGAAGAAACTCTTGTGTGTTGTATGTCTTTTGAATAAATTCTATAGTATCT
>JALUKO010000130.1 GCA_027056525.1 Helicobacteraceae bacterium
TTCCAATAACCAAACCGGTAAAATTAAACACAAGTTTCACACCAAAAGTCTGCTCAAAAAAGGCACCTATCGGGGAGTTATAGGAGAGTGCATAGAGTATGTAAAAACCTATAACAGAAGGGGGAAGCACAATAGGCAGCGATACTATTGCTTCTATAAAAGGCTTGCATCGGCATTTGGTTTGTGAGAGCCACCAACTCACAGGCAAGGCGATCAAAAACAGTATAAGCGTTACAACAGCAGCAAGTTTAAAAGAGAGTATAAACGGCTCTACATCCAATCCACCCACAGCTACCCCTTTGCCTTGACTTCCAAGATAGAAAGCTCACTTGATTTGATCAGTGCCACAACCTCATCACCCCTCTTGAGACCCATCTGTACAGCAGAGCTTTTGGTGACGATGCTCTCTAACCTGAACTCACCAAAGAGCAATTTTACACTCCACAGCAAGGAACCCTCTTCAAGAGAATCTATACGGCATTGAAGTTGATTTGAGATACTCAAAATACCGTGAAAGTTTTTTGCCAGTGCAATACTGGAGGCTTTCACTCCAAGGAGAACTTCTGAGCCAACTTCTATGGGGGTATTTATCCCTAGCGACATCATGCGAAGCTCCACATCCAAAGTAACAAAAGAGACTATACTCACCCCATCGATACTCTCGATCTTACTTACCTTGGCTTCTAAAGTGTTCATGATACGATATACCCATACTTCTGAAAAACAGCTTGTGCTCTTTTACTTACGATAAAATCATAAAACGCTTGGTAGTCTTGTGCGTTGTTGGCATTTTTTAAAAGGACTATCCCCTGCTTGATGGGAGTATAAAGTTTTGGATCTATCACACTCCAGTGCACACCCTCTTTATAGCGTGCCATTTTTGAGCTGTAAAGCGAAGATTTTGCCACTATCCCTATATCAGCCGCGGTGACAGTATAGGAGATGGTTTGTGAGATAGACTCTCCGTAAATAAATTTTGATTGCACTTTTGTAAGTATATGCGCATTTTTTAAAGCCTCAAATGCTGCTTTTCCATAAGGAGCTGTTTTGGGATTGCCTATGGCTATACGCTTGACATCCTTTTGCTCAAGCAAAGCCAAACCTTTTGAGAAGTCATACACTTTAACGCTAAAAAGTACTAAAGACCCTTTGGCATAGACCCGTGGCTGTGTGGTGGCTATATTTTTCTTATAGAGTCTCTTTGGATAGAGCATATTTGCAGACATAAACAAACCATAAGGTGCTCCATGCACTATTTGTGCAGTAAGTTTTCCGCTGCTTCCAAGCGTAACGTTCACTTTTATATCCGGATATATTTTGCCAAACTCTGCTTTGAGCTCCTCTATAGCATAGCTTACATTAGCGGCTACGGCGATATTGATACTCCCTGCAAAAACGTTCAGTACCAAAAAACTCAGAAGTATAAAAGATTTTTTCATCACATCCTCTAAAATATATAGTTAAATTCTAAACGACCATCAAGCCCATCGGCATCCGCTGCCTCTGTATCTTGATACCCGAGTCGCAGTTTGTACTGCAGTTGAGGCAAAGGGTTCTGAACAAGCCCGACATAGTAGTAGTTCTCATCATAGTAACCTTTTGACTCATCCGCATCGGTATGTAAAACAGAGGTCTGAATAAAAACGTTTTTATACACTCCCGTATCGTTTGCGTTTTTTACAAGTTCTATGCGGTAACTCTTTGTGTTTGCCTGCCAATTATAGCGTGCCATGGAACGAGTATATCCAGAAGTTGGAAAACCCCGCCAGGGTGTTATAAGATCTGCCTCATCCATCACCTGAGTATAAGCTATGTTGAGCTTATAGTTTTGCATCAGCATCACCAGTCGTGCGGCTATCATCTGAGAATCAAGCGAATTAGGATCCTCATAAGCTGCTAAGTTAGCCACACTTACATTATAGGCAGCCCCTCCAATCTCCCCCGCTTTATCATCGATCTGTTTGATATAGCGAAACCCGGGAGTGATAGAGAAATCTTTAAACTCCAAAATATAGTTCAGCTCTCCCATCACTTGGCTGAGAAGCTCAGGCACATAGTAAAATGAGAGATCTAAGCGAAGGTTTTTTATGGAAGTATGCGTGATATCTCCCGTTATAAGAGGTGCTTGCGTAGAAACACCTGCAGCTTTGAGTGCCGTATAGGTGAGCCCTTTGTGCATAACAGAGTCATCGTTTTGACTCCATTGAGGGTTGTTGCTTGAGGTGGCATTTGCATCACCATATACCAAAACAGAATGTGCTTGTGTATGATCACGCAGTTTTTGTTTTGCCAAATATGCAAGCGAGAAGGTGGTATCAGGATAGGAATGATTCTTTAGAACAATACCGTCAAAAGTATTGGGGATCATTTTAGTATCATTACTTTTTGTGTAAAAACCCTCCACGAGTTGACGGCCAAGAGTGATATTTGTACTCTCTAAGGCGTCATAGGCGATATACGCTTCTCCCAATACCGCCATATTTTTACTGCCGGTATTGGTATAATCAAACTTACTCAAAAGATCTTTTGCTTTTGAGAGTGTTTGCACAGGATAAGATGTGTTGTCAAAAAAAGCCCGAGAATAATAAAGCGCTCCACCAAAAGAGAGCCCCTTAAAGTTTGCACTTTTATACACCACAGAACCCCCAAGTGCACTCACGATATAGTTTTTTTGATTTGTGCTCTCTTGTGCCCAGTTATATATAAAAGTGTTGGAGCGTAAACGTCCAAAAAACTCCCCTTCCAAGAAAATATTTGAAAATGTATCGACACTTTTTTGTGCCTCATACACACGCTGAGAGTTCGCTTTGATGGCTTGCTTAGGTATCTCTTGTGCACTTACAAGAGAGTTGATTATCACTACTGCACACACCACCACCAAGCTTTTATACTTCATTGACCATACCTAAGAAAATTTATAAAGCTTATTCTATCGTAATATCTAAAATTTTAGCAAAATTCTGCTGTTTTGATTTTTTGCTATAATTAATGTATGAAAAAATTGATCTCTCTTTTCGTATCCATCACTATTATTCTCATTCTCGGGTGCAGTGGCACCAAGCAAGAGAGCTCTCAAGGGCAACTCAAACTGCTCCCACCCCCAAATGATGCCATATATTTTGCTGCATTTCCAGACTTTGGCGGTACAGAAGATGAGGTTAGCGCTCAAAAGATAGAAAAGTTCAACACACTCATCGGCAAAAAGATTGCATGGGCTTGTTTTTCCGACAACTGGTATAACGGTATTGAGTACCCTCGTGATATTATCCATACCATCTATGAAACAGGGACTATCCCTTATGTGCGTATCATGCCAAGATCTGATGAGATACAGGGACACGCTGAGACACTCTTCTCTCTTGCAAATATTATCCAAGGGGACTTTGATGAGGAGTTACGCGCCTGGGCTCGTGATGCAAAAGAGGACAATATCCCTCTGCTTGTTGATTTCGCCGTAGAGGCAAACGGTGACTGGTTCCCATGGAGTGGCTATTTTAACGGTGGCAGTACTCCAGATGGTTATGGTGATGAGAGCTATGCAGATGGACCTGAGCGCTATAGAGATGCGTACAGACACATCATCGATCTCTTTAGAACTCAGGGGGTCTCCAACATTACATGGTTTTTTCACTACAACTATGCTTCTTTTCCAAATGAAGCGTGGAACCAGCCCCGCAACTATTACCCCGGAGACACTTACATAGACTGGATCGGCTTTAGCCTATACGGAGCACAAACAACCTCAGAAGAGTGGGAAGGGCTGGAGTTTTCCACCCAACTCAAAGATTTTTACAGCTCTTTTAAGGATCTCAACAGCACAAAACCCGTAGCTCTTTTAGAGTTTGGAGTCACAGACGATCACCCCGATGGCAACAAAAGCGTATGGCTCAACGATGCGTTTGCAACCATTTTAGATAATGATTATGTCACTTTTAGTGCCATTAGTCCCTGGCATGAAAACTGGGAGAATGAAGATGGCACTATGACACTGATCCGCCTTGACTCCTCAGCAACTACACTCACTACCTTTAAAAACAATATCACAAACAGCAGATTTACCAATCACTTAGAGTTTCAAAAATAATACCTACTAACAGTCATGGTCCGGATTGTTTACAGCTTA
>JALUKO010000131.1 GCA_027056525.1 Helicobacteraceae bacterium
CCTATGAAAATGGCAACTTTTCTTTTTGCGCCATTGTCAATATGCTCTGGATGTGAATTTAAAAATGATTTTTTTCTCAAACTCGGAAGGAGTCTGTCTGCTTTGAGCATAGGGATAGAAAAACGTGAGTTCATAGAATCTATGTCCGCTCTGATCTTAAAACCGCAAGTCTGAAATACCCAACCAAGCTTAAACGCCAGATCATTAAGCCATCTATGGCGAAGCAGTAAAAAGAAAGCCCTTTTATACCATGCTATCCCAAACTTCTGAGCAATATCTGCACGAGCCTGCTCTATAATCATATCTGTTGGAAGTGATTTTGGACATACATCAACACAGTTCGTACATAAAAAGCATGACTCAAAAATATCTTTTGCTGTTTTATCAAGTTCCAAATTACCACGCTTATAGGCACCAAGGAGGTCGATAAAACCACGAGGAGAGGTGACCTCATCGGCATTGACATTATGTATGGTACAGACAGGAATACATTTCCCGCATTTCACACAATCATCAGCGATCTCATCGAAGCTAAAAATATCTTCTAGTTTTTTAGACATCGCTATACCGTTTTAGAAAATGTCTTTTTACTTGCTGCATGTTTTTTCATGTATGCATCAAAAGGCATAGCAATATTTCTGATAAGAAGTGTTCCTGTTTCACTACACTCTATATGAGTATCACTGATACTCAAAAGTTCATCTTCTACAAAAGGCTGTAGCGCCTCAAGTGCATCAGCAAAATATGTTTTAAACTCGATATCAAAAAGAGATTCAAATCTTTTAATATCAAGCTTAAAGTTACTCATAAGCTCCATAATCACGAACTGGCGTATCTGGTCATCATCATGAAGTACTACACCACGCTCAAACGGCAACTTCCCTGCATCTATGGCTGCTTCATACTCTTTCATATCTTTAAAGTTCTGGTTGTAACTGTCAACACCTTCACCAATAGAAGTAAGCCCCACACCAATAAGGTCTGCCCCACCTTTTGTAGTATAACCTTGGAAGTTTCTGTGAAGCTCCCCTTTCTCAATCGCTTTAAAAAGTTCATCTTCAGGTTTTGCAAAGTGATCCATACCGATCATTCTATAGCCGTGAGACGTCAAAAAATCGATCGTGTGCTGCATGATCTGAAGTTTCTCATCTGGAAGCGGCAGTGTTGTCTCATCGATCTTTCTCATCGTCTTTTTAAGCCATGGCACGTGTGCATAGTTAAACACGGCAAATCTGTCAGGATTAAGGGTGATCGCCAGCTCAAGCGTCTCTTTAAACGTATCGAGTGTTTGAAATGGAAGTCCGTAGATAAGATCAACATTCACAGAATGCATGTTGTATTTGCGTGCCAGATCCATTGCCGCTTTTGTGATCTCATAAGGTTGTACACGGTGCACAGCAATCTGTACCTTTTCGTTAAAATCCTGAAGACCAAAACTTACACGGTTAAAGCCAGCTTCACTCATCACTTTCATCTGATCTTCATTAATGTGACGGGGATCTATCTCACATGAGACCTCAGCATCTTCTACAAAGTTTGGAAAGTACGATTTGATCTCTGCAATAATCTCACGAAGTTGTTCTGCTGAAAAAAATGTCGGTGTTCCGCCACCAAAGTGCATTTGGATAACTTCACGGTTACAGTTAAGATGTTTTGAAAGTATCTCCAGCTCTCTTTTGAGATAGCCCATATAACGGAGCATTTTGTCCTCTTTTGAAGTAAAGACAACATTACATCCGCAAAAATAACATGCATTTCGACAAAAAGGCAGATGAAAATAAAGACTCAAAGGACGCTTCGGGTCTTGAGACTCAAGTTTTTTGATGTAACCATCATATGTGTACTCATCACTAAACTCTAATGCTGTAGGATAGCTTGTATAACGAGGGCCTGGTTTTGAATACTTTGTAAACTTTGCAAAATCTAACATAATTTTCCTATGTGGTCATTTCAAGTAAAGACTACTCTCAAATGACAAAATCAATAATTACCGCGATTATCTCTAAAAAACCTTGAAGAAGTAATAAAAGTATAGATATAGTTTTTACTAATATAAGATATTCAAAAAAAACTTACCTTTATTTCTGCAGTTGACCCGCCAGTTTTTGGTAAATATGTGAAGAGTTCAGAAGCTCTTGATGGGTTCCACTTGCCACGATTTCACCCTTTTGCATCACAAGTATCGTATCGGCATGTTCAATAGTACTGAGTCTGTGGGCAATAGTGATAGTGATTTTATCTTTCGTGTAGGTATTGAGTGCACGCTGTATTCTTTTTTCACTTTCATTATCCAGTGCGGAGGTTGCTTCATCAAAGAGCAAAAGTGAAGAGTGCTTGTATATTGCCCGCGCTATTGCCACACGCTGTCTTTGTCCCCCTGAAAGATTTGCTCCAAACTCTTCCATTTTAGTATGTATGCCATTCTCTAAAGAGTTTACAAACTCTATAGCATCTGCCAGTTGCAGTGCTTCTATCACTTTTTGCTCATCTATCGTCTGCGAACCGTAGGCAACATTTGCCGCAAGGGTGTCTTGAAATATATAGATTCTTTGTGAAACAAGAGAGATATGGTGTTTTAGGGATTCTTGCGTAAACTCTTTTATGTTTACACCGTTGATAAGTATCTCTCCACTCTCAGGGTCATAAAAGCGTAAAAGCATATTGATAAAAGTGGATTTTCCACCTCCGCTGTCACCTACAAGCGCAATATTTTGCCCCTGATGTATCTCGACATTGACATCTTTGAGTGCATAGGCATCTTCATAGGAGAGGGTTACATGTTTAAACTCTATTTGGTGTATATCCTCTTTTAAAAGTTTTTCTCCATCAACAATTCTACTTTGTGTATCAAAGATCTCAAAAACCCTTTCGCTTGCAGCAACAGCATCTTGAATTTTGGAATAAATGGAACCAATACGGCGAATCGGCTGAAAAACAAGTCCCACAGCGGTTAAAAACGCGGTGAATTCACCCACGCTCATATTGTTGTCATATACCTCTTTTCCCCCTACAAAAATAACAGCAGCAAGACCTGCAGCACCTACAATCTCCATAAAAGGGGAAACAATTTCACCTACATAAACAGACTTCATATTGATCTTAAAAAATTTCCAGTTCTCTATGCTAAAACGATCTATTTCAAACTTTTCTGTTGCATTTGCCTTGATTATTTCAGAATTATTAAACACTTCTGTAAGTCTTGTTACAACATCTGCATTTTTTTCCTGAGAACGATGGGAATACTTTTTGAGTTTTCTTGCTATCCATATCAAAGGGTAGATAACAAGAGGAACAAGCACTAGAGAATAAAAAGCGAGTGTAGGGTTGAGATAAATCACATAAGCTATCAATGCTACAACGGTCAAAGATTCACGAAAAAGTTCAGGCAGCATATTTGAGACAAAGTACTGAATTCTGTTAATATCATTTGTTACCCTTGATATCAACTCGCCACTTCTGTTTAAATACAAAAAGGTCATATCAAGGTGTATGATCTTCTCAAGCAACATCTCCCGAAAACGTGAAATAATATGCAAACCGATATAGTTCATATATACAGACTGAATATAGCGGCCTATCGCCTTGGCAACATAGATACCAATAAGCCCAAGAGGAATGAGGTAGAGCATCTCTGCTTTTCTCTCTATAAACATCTCATCCATAAGCGGTTGCATTATCTGTGCAGTCGCGGTGGTAGCACTTACCGTCAAAAGAATTCCAAACAGAACTAATAAATAGTAAAATTTATACTCTTTTATATAGGGCCAGAACCGTTTAAAAATTTTTCTCAATTATCTTGCCTTTTGGTTTTTTTGCGACTGTATCAGATACTCTGTGACAGCCAAGGTTGCCTTGTAGTATTTTTCACACTCTTTTTGAGCCAAAGTTTTTGCCTTGCCAAGCTTAAAACCTCCATCTTTTGCCATTATAACACCTGCATCATTAAATCCACAATGAAGTATATTCTTATCTAAAAGATTTGTCCCTATGGCTATATAGCTTTTATCATAGAGTGTCAGGTTGTAAAGTGTCGGAAAAATATCTTTATGTGAAGATGGTACTTTTGTATCGATCTTCTCTTTTGGTTGCAAAGACTTTGGCAGATATATATAAAAAGGGA
>JALUKO010000132.1 GCA_027056525.1 Helicobacteraceae bacterium
CCCTATATAGAAGGTGTGAGTGTATTTGATGAAAAAATTCAAATATCGGGAGATACCCTAAGACAAAAAATCGCTTTTGTCGCTGATGAGGATTTTACGATTCCGGCATTTACTTTAAAGTTTTTTGATCCAAAAAGCTCTGAGATAAAAACGATAAAGACAAAGCCTATAGCCATAAAGGTAAGAGGCTCCAAGAAAAAAGCATCCCTTACTATTAAACGCCAAGAGGCTCAAGAAGATGTTACACAAGCAGCTGTAGACGGTGTGAAGAGTATATGGCTGTTTCTCAGTTTCTTAGCAGGTCTTGTAGCGGGTGTAGTTGTGATGATCTTACAGCCATGGAAGCGCTATAAAAGAGAGAAAAGCGTATCGATCAAAGATCCTAAGACACTTCTTGTGAAACTGCTTCCATACAAGAGTGATCCTCAGGTGCAAAAAATGGTGGAGATATTGGAGAAAAATATCTACTCCGCTGCTAAAATAGAGCTGGATAAAAAAGAGTTAAAAGAGCTACTCAAAAAGTATGAGATCAGCTAAATAAAGCAGGGCTTTATACCCTGTTTTATTGAACAAGTTTAGTCTAAAACATCATGCAGTTTGTTGCCGTCTTGCATAGTTTTGTTGACAGCTTCCCAGTCCTCATTTACTATGTTCTCTTTGAGTTTTCCAAGCTCGCTCTCAAAAAGAGTTATCGCTTCTAAAAGGTTGGTTTTGTTTTGTCTGAAGACATCTTCCCACATATGGGGAGAGCTTTTGGCAAGTCTGCTCATAGAGCGAAACCCACCTGCGGCAAGAGCAAGGATGTTTTTTTTGTTTTCCTGTTTCATAACGGTATTTGCAATAGAAAATGATACAGCATGAGGCATATGGGAAATGAAAGCCGCATGGCGGTCATGCTCATGAGAATGCATAAAGTACTTTTTCATATTGAGGGCTTTAAAGATTTTTCGAGAGACCTTTCTTTGGATCTCACCACTCTCTTCAAGATCACAAAGAACCACCACTTGAGAATCATACAAACCCTCTATGGCAGCTTGTGGACCAAAGTTCTCCGTTCCCGTCATAGGGTGTGCGGCAACGAAGTTCTTTCTAATTTCAGGGGGTACGGAAGAAACTATTTTTTCTTTAGTGCTTCCAAGATCGATGATCGTTGTGTCTTTGTGAACATCTGTAAGGTTTTTTAGAGCAGCGATAACACCATCAACAGGAATGGCTAAAAAGATAACATCGTAATTTTTTATATCTTCAAATGCAACTATCTTCTCAACAAGATTGAGCTCTTTTGCTTGTTTTTGGTGCTCTTTGTTGTGATCGCTTCCAACCACTTCATCGACAAAATCCAGTTTTTTTAGACTCAAAGCGAGTGATCCGCCCATCAGCCCAAGACCCACTATTGCTATGTTCATAATATTTTCTCATGTTAAAATTACAGAATTATACAAAGTTTACTTAATATTAACCTCATAGTAGGTAAAATCTCTTCCTATTTTAATAACTATGGAAATTATATGAGAATTTTTTTAGCAACCCTGCTAATTTTGATAACTACACACTCTTTTGCCCAAACAATAAAATCTATACATTATGACGGTCTGGTACATATTTCAGAATCTGTTGCACTGCGAATGCTGGAGTTTGAAGCTGGTGATGATGTCGATAAAAAAATGATCGATGACTCTATCAAGAAATATTTTAAACAGGGATATTTTGAAGATATCTGGGTGGATATTGACAATGAGAAGTTAACTTTTCATTTTAAAGAGAAGCCTGTTATTGCCAAGGTTGTGCTCAAAGGCTGGAAAGAAGATGATGAAGAGATTAAAGACTCTGTCATAGCGATCAAAAAGGGTTCTTTATATGATGAAGAGAAGCTTGAAGCTGCAAAGAAGAGGATCATTGATGCAATCTCTCAAGAGGGTAAAATAGACAGTGTTGTTGAGATAGAAAAAGAGTATCTTGATAATGGTGCGATGAAGATCACTTTCATAGTGAATGAGGGTGAAACGATCATTATAGAAAAACTGGATTATAGTGGTGTTCACGGGATTGACCCGGAAAAATTTGATGAGATGATCGCAAATAAAGAGCATCAGTTCATGGGTTGGTTTTTTGGACGCAATGATGGTGAGATGAGTTTGAGGGACTTGGAGTATGATCCGCTTCGCATACGTGATGTTTATATGCAGCATGGATTTTTAGATGCAAAAGTGGATGAACCTTTTGTAAAAGTAAACTTTGATCACTATACGGCAGATATGAGCTATCAGATAGAAGAGGGTGAAGTATATTTTATCAGTGGGGTGTCTATTGAGCAAGTAAAGCCGGTAGTGGATGAAAAAGAGATCGCAGAGGTACTTAAACTCACAAAAGGGGAAGTATTTAATATAGAGACTTTTCGTAAAGACTCACAAAGCATTAAAACTTTCATTGCGGATAAAAGCTATGCTTTTGTGCAGGTGATCCCAGATCTGAAAAAAGATAAACAAAAGCATACAGTAGAGGTAGTTTTTAAAGTGATTCCAGGGGATAAAGTAAAGATTAGAAATGTGCTGATCTCCGGAAATAACAGAACTCTTGACAGAATTATCAGAAGAGAGCTTTATCTCGGACCTGGAGATATGTACTCCCTAACCGACTTGAAAGATTCCCGTAACGCACTTGGAAGACTTGGCTTTTTTGAAGGCAATACCATAGAAGAAAAAAGAATTAATAACCATACAATGGACCTTGTAGTAAAAGTTAAAGAGGCGCCAACGGGAAATATTCAGTTGGGTGGCGGTTATGGAAGCTACGGTGGCTTCTTGCTCAGTGTTGCCGTAAATGACAGAAATATATGGGGATCAGGTATCAATGTCGGTATCAAAGCAGAAAAGTCTGAGAGAACACAAAACTACTCTTTTAATATCTCCAACCCAAGACTCAATGACAGTGATTTTAGCGGTAATTTTTCAATCTTTAAGTCTGTGTATGATTATAATGATTATACGGTATATTCAGAAGGTGTTACGGTTGGAGTCGGTCATAGGTTTACAAGACATATTAGTGGATATCTTGGCTATAGCTATTCAGGAAACAGCTATGATATTTTCAATACAGACATTATCGACACGTATTATTTTGAAAACTATGCGAAAAGCTCAGTGAGTATCAGTGCGAACTTCGACAATACTGATGATTTTTATTTGCCGCGTGAGGGTATGACATTTTCACAGAGCTTTGAGAAGTCCGGGCTTGGGGCAGATGCAAACTTTTTAAAAAGTAGAAGTAAGTTTGGGAAGTATTATGGTTTAGAAGATTATGTGGGTGTTGATGTTATCTTTAGATATAAAGCACGCTTTAATTATGTAGCAGACACGGGTTATTTGCCTATTGCAGATAAGTTTTACATGGGTGGACTCGGAAGTGTACGGGGGTATGAAGCTTACTCTCTAGCTCCAACGGTAGAAGATGTGGATGCCTACGGAAATGTGGATATTAGAAGAGTGGGGGCAAAACAAACATTTTCCAATAATGTTGAGTTGAGTTTTCCACTTGTCCCAAAAGCAAAAATGCGCTTGGTCGCTTTTGTTGACTGGGGTTTCATAGGGGATGCTTCTCTTAATGAGATCTCACGTGGCGGTTACGGTGCGGGGCTTGAGTGGTTTTCTCCTGTTGGCCCTATTCAGTTGATGTTTGCCAATCCTCTTGGTGAACAAGACGGTGACAAAGTATCTCACTTTGAGTTTACTATGGGGCAGAGATTTTAAAGCTTTTGTGTAAACTCTACTGTGAGGTTTTCTATGGGTGTGAGTTTTTTAACGGCATCTTTACTCAAATAAAGCGTCTTGTGTGAATCTACTGATAAAACCCCATCTTGAAAGTGTATTTCAAAATCAATATCTCTTGGTCTATGGCTTATAAGTGCTATACTGAGTGAGAGCATATAGCTAAGCGCTGCAAGCGTTTGTGGGTCAGGGAGTAAAGAAGCATACTTGTCCACATGTGTGGGTGAGGGTAGTTTTTTCTTTGCATATCTGGTTAAACTGGCTATAAGTGTGATCTGTTTATGGGTAAAACCGTACTCTAATGCACTTTGAATCAAGTAGTACGTATGTTTATTTTTAGAGTAAAAATGGATA
>JALUKO010000133.1 GCA_027056525.1 Helicobacteraceae bacterium
GAGTAAAGATGGTATCGCCATCATTATGCACGATGCAACGCTTGAGAGAACCACCAATGTTACCAAGCTCAAGGAGTTTGCACATAAAAAGCCTTTTAGAGTATGTGACTTTACCCTCAAAGAGCTCGAAAAACTCGACTATGGAACTTGGTTTAAAGGGGTGTCTGAACCTCTTTTAACACTTCATCAAGCCCTGAAATTTATCAAACAAAACAGGCTTTTTCTTAACCTTGAGATCAAAGATATGTATAACACATTTGAAGATACACAGGTTATTCAAACCCTTATGCAGGAAATCCACAAAACAGATACCCATCAACAACTGCTTATCTCCTCATTCAGACATCAATACCTAAAACTGTGCAAGCCACTTCCAACTGCCGCGCTTGTAGAGAACAAACATCCACACAACCTTGTGCACTATTTAAAAAACCTCAAAGTTGATGCCTACCACTTCAACAAAGAGCTTGTATGTGACACAAACATCAAACACTTAAGAGAGAGTGGATTTTTTATCAATATCTACACGCTCAATGATCCAAACGAAGCCAAAGAGCTTTTTAGCATGGGAGTTAATGGAATTTTTACAGATGATTTGGATAAAATGGCATCAAAAAGATACGACGATGCAAACCTATAACATTTTTACAAACACACCAGACTCACTTCCAGAAGGAAAAGCCGACTTTCTCCTCGCTGCTTCTGTAAGCAAAACCTGCGAGATAGAGGGGATCACCCAAGCAGGTATCCCCGGAATGATACCCCTGACACCTACGCTAGATGCTGAGTTTATAACAAACGAGAAGGTGTTTTCACTCACTGAACTCGCCGAAACACCCAAAGGGGTACCTACTCCGGCGATCATCACAAGAGCCGTGCATAACCTGCGCCCTTTTGCAAGCATAGAAATTTTAAACCTCGGACTTGAGCAAACACCCAAAAACTGCGTGCTGCACAACTTTGACATCACCCCTTCTGAGTCCATAGACAAGGGTGCTTCTATAAATGCAAAAGCTATCTTCAAAAAAGGGATGCACTTTGGAAGAAACTACGAACTCAAAGGCTCCTACCTTATCCTTGGGGAGAGTACACCCGCAGGTACAACAACTGCAACTGCAAGTGCTTTGGCACTCGGGTATGATTGCAGAGATGACTTTTCATCAAGCTTCTTGCATGTTCCTCAAGATATTAAAAACACAACCATCGACAAAGCACTTGCACTCATTCATGAAGATGCAACTACCTTTGAGAAGCTCTCCATTGTCAGTGATAATATGCTTGTATTTTGTGCCGGTTTTTTGCTTGAAGCCTCTAAAAGATTTCATGTTGTTTTAGCAGGTGGCACACAAATGGCGGCTGTTCTTTTAATCGCCGACAAACTCAGAGAGGATCTGCTTATGCGGGTCAAACACGACAATATAACACTCGCTACAACAGGCTGGGTCACTCATGATGACAACTCAAATATTGCCCATATTCTTTCGCTTTTAAGTTATACACCTCACGCTCTTTATTGCCCTTTTTCTTTTGCCAAAGCCTCTATCGCCGTTTTACACAAATATGATGAGGGGGAAGCCAAAGAGGGTGTTGGAGCCGGTGGCGCTCTTAGCTACGCCTCGGCAAATAACCTAAGCAACAAAGAACTTCTACAGCAAATAGAGTATATCTTATACACCATGTAAGCATGCCCAAGAGCTAGCCTGAGCTTTGGAAGTTAAGAACCTCTTCTTTTTCCCCCTGCACCACGGGCATGTTTGCCTGTATAGTGCTTTTTAAAGCAGCTCTGGCATATGGTATATTTTGAGTTCATCGGCAAAGGAGCATGGCAGATTCTACATCGGGGAACAAAATGGCTTTGCTGCAAAGACTCCTCTATAAATTTATTTAACACCCCTCTATACTGTCTTGCTTTTGGAGCATCTCTGAAGTACTCATCGAAACGGTAACTAAGCCATAAATAAAGAGAGATCTCTTTTACCATATCTTCAGCACGTAAAAGCTCTTCGGTAGTTTGTGCAAAACTTCCAACAAGTGCCGGTGGATTGTAAGGGATAGGCATCTTTTTTTCCAGTGCAAGCACATAACTCTCAAAAGCTGTCACTATATAAGGGGACTTCAGTGTCAGAGGTGCACACGCCAAATGATACTTCGTGGCGATATCAAGCTCATAACTATCCACTATGGTGGCAACTTCGAGCATATCATCAAGATTATAGGCTTCAAAAGGTCCGTCAAACTTCATATTTTTTACAAAAAATTTCAGTATTTCGCTCAAGGAGTTCTCTTGCAAAATATTGCCCACAAGTTTGATGTGCTCCAGATTTGCCATCACTTTAAAAGGTATGGTTATTTTCTTATCTTCTTTATGGAAATTCTTTTTAATGATCTTTAAAACATCACCGCTTAGTGCTCCGACAAAACCCTCTTCATTGAGTCCAAAACGCCCCGCACGTCCCGCTATTTGATGTATCTCACTAGGGAGAAGGTCCCGTTGCGAGACCCCGTCAAATTTTTGCGCCTTTGAGAAGAGCAGTGTTTTTATGGGCAGGTTCATCCCCATCGCTATGGCATCGGTGGCTATGAGTATTTGTGTCTCTTTTTCTCTAAAACGTCTCGCTTCTTCACGTCTGACTTCGGGGGAGAGATTTCCATATACAACACTTACACTAAAAAATCTTGCAAAATTTTGTTTGAGTTTCAAAACATCTTTACGACTAAAAGCGATAACGGCCGTTGCTTCCTCCACATCTTTGACATGTGTTGGATGCTCTAAGAGAGTCAAAGGATTCTTTCTCTCAAATTCAATGATCTGCAGCTCTTCACCCAGGTACTCCGCCAAAGCGACAATAGCCTCTTTGGAGTTCTCTGAACCTGTCATAATCACCTCTTTTGCAGGGGCTCCAATGATCGCATTTGCCCATGCCCAACCACGATCACGGTCATCTAGCATCTGTACCTCATCGATAACGCATACATCAACATCAACCTCAAAATTGAGCATCTCAATGGTTGAACTTATATGCGTGGCATCGTCATTAAGCAGTTGTTCCTCTCCGGTGATAAGAGAGGTATCGATACCTTCTTGTTTCATATCTTCATACCCCTCTAACGCCAGAAGTCTCAGTGGAGCCAAATAGTACCCGGTATCTGCTTCTTTAAGCTTTTTCATCGCTTCATAGGTCTTACCGCTGTTTGTTGGCCCAATATGTAAAATAAGCTTTCTTCTGAGATCCCTTGCAAGTGGAAAGAGGTTTTTAAAATCCCTTATGGTTCTTGCAAGAAGGGCTTGACGCTGCTGTTTGATGATATCGTCATGTATATGGTGCAAAAAGACCTTGGACATTTTACGAACTGTTTTGGGTAAAAGCACCAAGGAGCGAGGTATATAGCTCTGTGTGTACCGGTAGAGTTTTTGGTGTAGATCTTCCTCGCTTAAATGAAGCACTCTGGTAAATTTTTTGCACTCATTCACCAAATACTCAAGATCTGCCAAAAAGTGGCTCTCATGCTCCCTCTTTGCCTCTTGCACAACATCTTCAAAATCAAGCTCTTCACCGCTCCAAATATCACCAAGCAAAGACGCAAGCTCTATATGCAGTTCAAGATCGTACGGAAGCTCAATGTCGGAATAAGGAAGAGTGAACCTCTCTTCGATCTTTACAAGTAACTCCTCGTGATGCAATTCAATATAGATAATATCGAGATATCTCTTGATGATACTCTCCAAAATATTCTTGCTCAAATGTGGAAAATTCAGTTGTGTTTTTGGGGGAGAAGATCGCAATGCGGTGATGATCTGCTTGTGTGTCAAGTATGGATGATCCTCTTTTAAGGCGCGTATAAAATGATCGATACTCTCCTGCTTGTTCGCGATCACCTCCTCTTTGTCTTTTTGGATCTTTTGGATGATCTGCTCTAATGGTGTCGCTTCCAAGAACTCATACGCATAGGGTTTTGTGTTAAGGGTGAGAATCTTATGAAAAAACTCCCCATATATCTCGTACTTGAGTGAGGCATTGAATTCGAGACTGTCATCAATATCAAAAATACCATCAAGTGCTTTTTGAAGCTCACTCTTTTTGAGTTCAAAACGGATATGTCT
>JALUKO010000134.1 GCA_027056525.1 Helicobacteraceae bacterium
TGGTAATTGTTGGCTCACGATGGAATCCTAAAATTTGGTTTTTAAACGGGGATTATATCTAAATAGTGCTAATAATAATTTTAATACAACTGTTATTTTCCCAAAAACCGGGAAAATAACATAGCAGTTTTCTTAGCGGACACAACGTACATTATAGGTAGTTGTTTTATCCTGTACATCGTTACAGCCACATCCAAAATAGGAATACCAGGCTTTTGAACTGTTTGCTTCATCTGTTGTGGACGTCCAGTAAGCACTACTTGCATTATTTACAAATGTAGCATTCATGGCTGGACTTACCTTGGTTTTATCCGTAATACTGTTAAGCTCATTAAGGTTTGGCAACCTCCAATCAGTTTTACCATCGAGCGTTAAATCTTTACAAACAGCCACTGCATCAGACCAACTTTTTTTATTGGCATCACCTATGGTTGTTACATCATCTTGCCATACAAGGTTTGTAGAAGTATCAAGTACTATTTGTTTTGTTGCATCTCTTAAATAAACAGCGTCACTCGTACCGTTATTCTCTTGTGCGCTAACACAACGTACATAACTAGAAACATTTTTATCCAGGTGAATTGTATTGCCTTTTATTGCCCATGCATCATCTTCATTACTCAAAAGATAATCATTTCCACTCCAATATGCTGATATTTTACTATTACTAAAGATATTATCAATCGATGGGTTTGCTTTGCCTCTATCCATCAGGTAGATAAGCTCCTCTATAGAAGGTATTCTCCATGTCAATGATCCTTTACTCAAACCTGAGCAGTACTCTTTTGCACTGTTCCAATCATACAACACACCATCATCCTCTTGCTCCCACACAAGTCCGGTGACATTATCTTTCACTGTGCCATCACCATTATCCGTATAACTTCGAGTTATCCCTTTTTGATAAAAGCCATCATCATAATCTATATATGAAACACTTTGTCCCGTTTTTGGCATAGGTCTGTAAATATGCACCGGTGTTTTATAACTAGAGACATCGATTCCGCTCAGAGCTGAAGCTACTAAAGATACTTGTGCACTGTCTATCTCAAAAACTTCTGAAGCAGAGCCTAAAGATATTTTCATTCTATGAAAAAGAGTATCATTATAATCAACAACAGATGCGGAGTCAATCGTTCCATTACCATCTACTGAGAAAAAATCACTTACATTTTTATCTGCTAAAAGTGCTTCAAAATCAATAGACTTGTTAAAATAAAGATAGAGAGTATCATCTGCTACAGTTGCAGTTCTATTATTATCATACACAGCAGACTTGATGTAAAGTTCACTCGCCGGTTCATCTGAACCCCCACTACCACTGCCCCCACATCCACTAAATACTGCTAAAGTTGCAATACAAAGTGAAAACAGATACATTTTGTTCTCTTTTATTTTTCTCATCATTTTCCCCATATTTTGTGATAACTTTATAATATCTCACAAATATATCACAATAAAACTTAAATAGAGTATAAGTTTTTCAACTATATTGAAGCTGATAATACTTCATAATGGGAATCAATGAAAAGCAAAATCTTTGGCTGTACGAATGTTTTTTTTCAGTGTAAATATGTTCTTATAGCTAATGTCTAAAATCTCATATTCTTTTTGTAGATTTGGAAGTTTTAAATGAAACTCATCACCCATCTCTTTACCCATTAACATACGAGCAAGAGGAGCGTGAACTGAGATCAGTCCGTTTTCCGGTTCAGCTTCTAAAACACCACACAGGGTATAGACCTCTTCTTGCTCTGTTTCAAGATTTAAAAGCTTTACAGTACTTCCAAAACTCACTCTGGTATGTGGCAGTTTTGAGGGGTCTATAATTTTCGATTTTTCAATCATAGAGTTTAAATAAAACAACCGTTTATCAATATGACGCAGTTTCTCTTTTGCAGCATGGTACTCGGCGTTTTCACTTCTGTCACCCTGAGCAGCAGCCACCTGCTTTTCATGTGCCACTTCCGGTTTTTGCACCTCTAGAAGATACTTAAACTCTTTGACTAAAAGATCGTATCCTTCTAGACTTATAGGTTCTTCTTGCAATTATTCCTCAACCTTAAAGCCAATGATATAATAGGTCTCTTTATTATCGAGTTTATTCACTTTGACTTTGTACTTGTCGCTAAAATGCTTAATTTTTTCATGTGCCTGTTGCGCAGCTTCAGGGCTGGGAGAATCAACTTTTATTTTAAAGTAATCATTTGAGTTTGACAAGGCAACAAATGAACCATCAACCTTCAGAGCATCATGGAGATCCATGATATGTTTTCTTATTTTTTCATATCCTATCGTATTGTCTTCAATTTTTTTCAACTGCTTTAATAAAGCTTCATTTGGGGCGTATCCAAGTTGAGTCAACATCGCATCTCTTTGCATTCATGTCCTTCTTTGTAAATTTAACACAAAATAATAACAGTTTTTTGTAAATATTCAGTATGAATTTATTTGCATGTACTATAATTATAGAACTTGATAAAAATATATGTAAAGAGAGCATCATGACTGAAGATATACTAAAAAAGATAAAACAACTGCCTCCACTACCGGAATCGGCAATGGAGATAGAAGCTGTTTATCAAAATCCAGATTCTACTTTTAACGATATGGTTAAGATTTTAGAAAAAGATCCGCTGCTGACTGCAGATATTTTAAAAGCTGCAAACTCTCCTCTATATGGTTTTTCTCGTGAAATCAACTCTATTAGTCAGGCAGTCGGTCTTTTTGGCATGGGTACTGTCAGAGGATTTGCACTCGCGAGTATTGTAAAGAAAAGCTTTACTCTTGATCTAAGTGCATATGGCATCAGTAACGATATGTTTTCCGCTCTCTCCAAAAAACAGCATGGGTTGATGACCGCATGGTGTCTAAAAAGGGAAAACAAACTTTTGGGCATCTTGTCTCCGGCAGCTTTTTTAGTTGAGATAGGCAAAGTTCTTATTGCTCAGCAGATTATGGCTGATGAAAAGCAGGAACAATTTCGCAGCACTCTTGCAGAGTTACAAAATGTTGAAGAAGCTGAAAGAAAAATCGTTGGAACCGATACACCGGAAGTAAGTGCGACGATCTTTGAACACTGGAGATTTGAAGAGGGGCTTGTTGATGTAATTCGCCACTGTCAAGAACCCCAAAAAGCTTTAGAAAAAGACAAAAGAGCAGCGCAGATCCTTAACGTTGTTCGTGTAGCTGTACCAATCAACGGCGCTATTACTGACAAAAGTGTAGCTGATGCAAGGGAGCTTATTAAAAAATATGAGCTGGATATGGAAAGCTTTGATAAAGCTCTAGAAAACGCCAGATAACACCATTGAAATCTCTACTTATCAAATTGACTCTTGGTCTTGATGACCAAGACATCACACCCCAAGAGCGCCCCTTAGTTCAAAACTGGCTAGGCAAAAAGTACATAACCAAAAAAGAAAACCTCTATAAATTTAATTCAAAATACCGTGCAGGTACGCTTGGTCTCATTCAAAAAGGGACTGCTTATCTCAATGTTATAGGGGAAAATGTTCGAGATCTTTTTATAGGTGAAGGTGATCTTGAGTCTGCAACAGAAGGTGATCTCGTCATCGCACAAAGACTTCTTGGAAAACGGGGAGCACCAAGTGCCAAAATCGTTGAAGTGGTTGGAAGAGCCCTGAGTTACTCAATAGCCTATATTGTACTTAAAGATGGTGTCAAATCTTTAGTGGAACTCAAAACAGACTATCCATCAGGAGCAGCCCTAACAAAAGAGGAGCTACAAAACTATGAGGAGGGTGATCTTTTTAAGATCAATAACCAAGACTACACTATCATGGAAAAACTTGGAAACCTCAAAGATCCAAAAGTAGATGAGAAAATCGTACTGGCTCAATTCAACAAACATGATGAGTTTGATGAGGAGGTTCTTAAAATAGCAAGATCTTTTCCCGAGGTCGATGCATCCAAGTACCCACATAGAAAAGATCTCAGAGAACTTCCTTTTTGTACTATAGATCCTGTAACAGCAAAAGATTTTGATGATGCGATCTATTATGATGACAAAAACACTACACTGTATGTAGCCATTGCTGATGTCAGTGAATATGTAAAACCTTTTGGAGCACTTGATAATGAAGCGATCTACAGAAGTTTTTCGATCTATCTTCCACATCGTTCTATCCCTATGCTTCCAAGAGAGTTGAGTGAAACACTCTGCTCCCTTCAGCCAAACGCAGACAGGCTTGCTTATGTATTTGAGATGAAACTAGATCTCAATAGTTTGGAAGTTGTACACTCAGAAGTTTATGAAGCCTTGATACATTCCAAGAGAAGGTTTAACTACGAAGAGATAGATGATTTTTTTGAGGGTAGGCTTCATGCACAAAATGATAAAGAAAAAAGGGTGTTTGCATACCTTCCAAAACTACGGACTCTTACAGATGCGTTAAGGGAAAAACGGCTAAAAGTCGGCTTTGACTTCAAATCAAACGAACTTGAAATGCAAATAGATGAAAACTCCAACCTTCTCTCTACTACCTACGCGGAAGAAACACCCTCACACTCTCTTATAGAAGACTGTATGCTTTTAGCCAACAAAGAAGCAGCTTCTCAGTACGAAAGAGGTGTGTTTCGTATCCATGAACCGCCATCACAAGCAAAACTTCAGACACTCTATCAGGAGTTGGCAGGTATTGGGATGTTTATAGATATAAAAAACTCCATCAAAGAGACCATCACAAACATACAAAAGCAGGCAAAAGAGATGGGAATAGAAGCAGAGGTAGATACCCTTATCATCCGCTCTCAAATGCAGGCACGTTATGCGCCTCTGAACTCCGGACACTTTGGACTTGGTTTTGAAGCATATACCCACTTCACTTCGCCTATTCGCCGTTATGCAGACCTCATTGTGCATCGTCTTTTAAAAGCTATCAACAACAATGACACCAAAGAGGGTTCTTATGTACTTAGAAACATAGAAGTTTTATGTATGACTATTAGCGAAAAAGAGCGTGAAGCAAGTATGATAGAGGTTGAATTTATGGCAAGAAAGTTTGCACGCTGGGCACAGGAGAATCTCAATAAAACATTTAAAGCACGCATCAGTGCCACCGAACCGGAAGTGAAAGCGGAACTTCATGACAAGATCATGGGTGCGCGTCTGCATATACTCTCAGATGCTCATGTTGTTTTATTTGAAGATGTAAGCGTTGTTATAGAAAAAGTTGATCTTGCAAAAGCTAAGATCTATGCAAGAGTGATCAAAGGCGATGATGAGTAATGTATAAAAATGAGTTTGACAAACATATACAAAACGCTACCCTTTCAAACAGTTTTGTTTTTTTTGGAGAAAGCAGCTTTTTAATAGACAGATATACAAAAACAATGACAAACATAGAGGATGCTTCTGTTTTAACATTTTACTATGATGAGTATGATTTTAGTATGGCAAAAGCACATCTAAGCCAAGCTTCACTCTTTGGCGACAGGAACGTTCTCATCATCAAAAGTGAAAAAAAGATCCCTAAAAAAGAGCTCGATACTCTCATAGATTTTTGTGAAAAAAACAAAGACAATATTTTTGTCTATGCCTACTATGGGAGTGATCACAAAACATACACGAAAGCATTTGCCAAAAAAAGCACCATGAGTGTAAGATTTTTTCATCCAAAAGTGTTTGAAGCACAAAATATAGTTGCTCTCATTGCACAGGAAAAAAATGTTAAAATAGACAAATACGCTATCTCACATCTTTTAAACATACACAACTCTGATGTAGCCTTGGCTTGCAATGAGATCGAAAAATTTACCGTCTATGACAAAGAGGTATCCACCAAAGATATTGATAACCTTGTTTTTGGTCTTGCAGAGACAAATATAGATGAGTTGATTAAAAAATTACTTCTTAAAAAAGATTTTAAGGATGACCTGAACAATCTGCTTGAACATGGTGAAGATGAAATTAGAATTATTACTGCACTGACAAGCTACCTAACACAACTTTATATGTTTAACATCTATATCCGTGTTAATGGTGCTCCAAATGCTATGGAGATACTGGGTTATCCTGCTCCCAAGTTTGTTGTAGATGAAAAAGCTACACTTTCAATAAAAATAAAACCAAATACCTACTACAAACTTCACGAACTTCTACTCTCTAATGAACTGAAGATGAAGTCTGCAAATGTAGATAAGGGTGCTATTTTACTCTCAACACTCATAAGGGTACAAACCCTCTTGTAGCAACACACAATGTGTTGCCTCTTTGCTATTTAGTTTTTATCTTGATCTACGATCTTGTTTGATGCTATCCATGGCATCATTTCACGAAGTTTGTTTCCTGTTTTCGTAATCAACATCTCTTTGTCATTTGCACGCTCAGCATTCATACGAGGGTAACCTGCTTGACCTTCTAAGATAAAATCTTTTGCAAATCTACCGTCTTGAATCTCTTTTAGGATCTCTTTCATAGCTGCTTTAGACTCTGCATTGATAACACGTTTACCAGAAACATAATCACCATATTCAGCAGTATTTGAAATAGAATAACGCATATCGGCAATTCCACCCTCAAACATCAAGTCAACAATAAGTTTTAGCTCATGTAAACACTCAAAATATGCAAGTTCAGGAGCATAACCGGCTTCTGTTAATGTTTCAAAACCGGCTTGTACCAGTGCGGCTGTACCACCACAAAGAACCGCTTGCTCACCAAAAAGATCTGTTTCAGTTTCATCTTTGAATGTTGTTTCGATAATTGCAGTACGTCCACCACCAATTGCAGATGCATATGAAAGTGCTAGCTCTTTTGTGTTTCCTGAAGGGTTTTGACCAACTGCGATCAAGTCTGGAATACCACCACCACGAACAAACTCAGAACGTACTGTATGACCCGGAGCTTTTGGAGCAATCATAGTAACATTGATATCTTTACGAGGTTGAATACGACCATAGTGAATGTTAAAACCATGACCAAAAGCGATAGTTGCACCCTCTTTTAGGTTTGGTTCGATCTCATTTGTATAGATCTCAGCTTGATTCTCATCTGGAAGAAGAATCATAACAACGTCCGCTTTAGCCGTAGCTTCACCAACAGTTAAAACTTCAAAGTTTTTAGCCTCAGCTTTCGCCCAACTAGATCCGCCCTTGCGAAGACCGATACATACTTCAACACCGCTGTCTCTTAAATTTTCAGCGTGCGCGTGTCCTTGAGAACCAAAACCAATCATTGCAACTTTTTTGCTTCTAATGAGGTCTAAACTTGTGTCTTTATCGTAGTAAACATTTAATGCCATTATTTTTCCTTAGGGGATTTCAAGGGCTAATCCTTGAAAAATTTGTCGCATTATACTCAAAAAAGGGTAAAACTTTTATTAGAAAAAACTTATAGTGAATGAGAAATTTTTTCGTTTAATCTCACTCTCTGTATAATACGTAAAAAAATCGAGGATATTATGAAAAAATTTAACCTATTTCAAGAGATTATTGTTGTTGACAAAGCATCCCTTCTTCAAGCTATCAACTCATCAAAAACATTTGGTATCACCATTGATGCTCAAATCACTTATGCCCCTTTTTCAGATACAGACATCATAATCTTTGAAGGCAAACACACACCAAAACCAACCAGTGCACTGGCACCTGCGGGTAAACCCTCTTTTGAAGAGATACTCGGTGTGAACTACCAGATCGTAGAAGATGATGATCGAGTTCTTATCAAGGCATTTTCAAACTGGCAGGAGATCATAGGTATGAATGTTACACGTGCATCATACGATGACACAACGGCAGACGGTGTTGCCGAGTTTTCAAACAAAGAGTTAGAGAGCATAGGATGGCATGCAACCGAGTTCAATGTACCTTATAGAGATATGATCGATCACTTAGAAGATAAATGCAGTGGCACATTACTGTGTATTGAACAGGAGGAACCTTACAAGTTTAGCGGTCTTGGTTTTTTAGCAGATGATGAAGAAGCAAAAAAAGTACTTTTTGACTTTTGCCGACAAAGAGCAAAGAAACTCATCCAAGAGGATCCACTCTATGCAAAAGAGAACCTGAATGAAGATGAAACGGAAGCAGCAGAGTTTTTCAAACTCTTATAGATAAGACTTCCAAAGATACAACATAGCAAATAAAATCGGTTGATGTATAAGATAGATCAATAAGGAATGTCGTCCTAAGAGGATAAAAAGTTTATGGATCTTCTTAGGGGCATTAAAAAAAGCATTGTCAAAAACAACCTTATGTAAGTTGTATCCGCCAAATGCTACCCCCAACAAGAAAACACCCATCCATGGAAAAATACCCACTAGATCTTCCGTGTATCCTGCTGGAAGATGCAGGGGACTTTGTACAATCTCAAAGAACCAATGTGTACTTAAATATCCAAAATGGTATCCAAACAAAATACCAACAGCTACAAGTAATGAAAGTGTTGGTGTTTTTACAAACACTATGCCGATTATTGATGCAAAAAGTATGAAGTGCAAAACTCCAAAATAGATCCAAGTATTTGGAAACTGCATATAACTTCCAACAGACACAAGAAGTGCTGCACTTCCAAGTATAAGTAAGCGTTTTTTCACAGCTTGTAGCGATATACCCTTATAATGTGCTAATTTTAAACTCACACCTGCACTAAAGATAAACATACTTACTATAATAACTCGAAAATATTTCCAAAATGCCTCTGTTCTGATCTCTATATGAACAAGATTAAAATGGTTGAGATCAAAACAAAAGTGGAAGATGATCATTAGAAGTATTGCATAGCCTCTAAAGATATCAAGACCGACGATTCGTTTCATTGCAAAAGATATCTTTGTAAAATAATCATTGCCGAGATCGAGTCAATACGCCCGTCTCTTATGTATTTTATTTCACCTTTCATAAGGTTTTGTGCTTCGAGTGAACTGCCTGATTCATCCTGAAAATACACTTCTCCCTTAAAATCAACCAAGTTCATAAAGTGCTCTATTCTGCGTTTCATCTCAGCTTCACTGCTTCCACCAAGAGGTACACCGACCACAACCGCATCCGCTTCCCACTCAAGAAGCAATTTTTTTACCTCATCTGCAGCCTGATTTCTATTTTTTCTTATCACAGCAGGAAGTGGCGTAACCAAGTCTTTATGTGCCGAATAAGCGATCCCTATGCGTTTAAGTCCAAGGTCTATTGCAATATATTTCACTTTATTTCCCTAAGCAAAACGAACCAAACATTTTGTCCAACATCTCATCATTTTCAAAAGGTCTCGTTATAGAAGCGATCTCTTTGATAGCTTCATTCAGGCAAAAAGAGAATATCTCCAACTCCTGATTTTGTAATGGTTCAAGTGCTTCTTCTATATTTCGCATAGTGCTCTCTACAGCTGAGATTTGTCTTTGTGAGATAAGCATAATCTCATCAGATGCATTGGAAGTGTCCATAATATTTTGCAAAATTTTCACAAGGGCATCAACACTTTCCTTAGAGTTGAGCTCCAGATCAAATGCTATGGAAGATGAAAACTTTTCCTTGAGATCGATCTTGTTTTTCACAAAAATAATTTTTTTATTATCTCTATTGTGTTCAATCAAAGAAAGTATCTCTTCATCTTCTGAGTCATATGCACGACTTCCATCAAACAGTGCTATAACTATATCACTTTGTGTGATCGCTTCAAGGGAACGCTCTATACCAATTTGCTCTATCTCATCACTCGCTTCTCTGATCCCTGCAGTATCCACTATGCGAATGAGGTGTGTTCCGATCTTCACCTGCTCCTCAATGGTATCTCTTGTTGTTCCTGCTATATCACTTACAATTGCACGGTTATAGTGTAAAAGAGCATTGAGAAGTGAGCTTTTACCCACATTGGGTTTACCGACAATACAAACCCTAAATCCCTGCATCAACCCCTCTCTTGCTTTACTCGCAAGAAGTGTACGCTCGAGTGTGTTATAAAGTTGTTTAAGTTTGCCTTGCATTTGCTCAATAAGATCTTGGGGAAGATCCTCTTCTGCATAATCTATACTCACTTCCGAATATGCCAAAATATGAATGATCTCATCACGAATATTTTCAATATACTCTTTTAGTGAGCCTTTCATTTGCGAAGCGAGTATCTTAGCTGCATCTTCACTTTTAGCCTCTATAAGCTGTGCGATAGCTTCTGCTTCACTCAAGTCTATTCTGCCGTTAAAAAAGGCACGTTTCGAAAACTCTCCAGCCTCAGCGAGGCGGGCTCCTGCTTCAAGTGTTGCTTTTAAAATGCTCTGCGCAACTATAAAACCACCATGACACTGTATCTCTACAATATCTTCTGCCGTAAATGAGTAAGGCCCTTTAAAGTAGATAACAATAGCTTCATCAATAAGTTCACCGCTGCCATTGTAGATATTTGAGAGTGTTGCATGTCTTGGGGAGAAAATCTTTTTATGTGTGAGTGTTTTGGCTATATGGTGAGCTCTATCCCCACTAATTCGGATAATGGCAATAGAACCTATACCATGTGCAGTCGCAATAGCAGTGATCGTGTCATTCATCAGTTATGATAATCATTTATGATGATATATTTCATCCCATCACGGGTAGAACGGATCGCTACGTATTTTTCCGGGTATCTATCTCTGAGCTCTTTAAGTGCTATTTGTACAAGGACACCATCAAGGATCTTTGTTTGTGCTCTTCCGTCTCTGTCTATCCCCTCACAAACACCCACCAGATATCTTGAGATAGATTCCTCTTGATTTTGCAAAAATTCTGCTATTTCAAGACGTAACTGCATTTGGTACTTGGTGTTAATCCAATTAAAGATCATATAAGAAAGTGCTTTATAACGATACCCCTCTTTCCCTATAAGTAGCGCAGCATCTTCCCCCTTAAACTCGATCAAAAGGGTGTTTTCATCATAAGTGCTTACTTCAATCTCATCGATCTCAAAACAGATAAGCGCAAAAAGTCTATTGATATTTTCTTTGACCTCTAATGCTATGGCATCTATAGTTTCTTTAACATCATCCTCTTCATATACATCATCAGCATACACAGGTTCGTACGTTGTCTCATCATCTTCATCCTGAGTACTTACAAATGATGCCGGCATGATCGTATCATTTAAAACCGTATGTGTAGTATTCTTCTGAACTTCCGGATCTGCTTCACTTATTTTTTCTATATCTTCTTTAGGCTCTTTAGCAACTACAATAATGGCATTTTTTTTAAATAAACCAAAGAGACCTTTGCTTGGTGATTGCACCACTTCTATTTTTAACTCTGTTATAGAACAATTTAGTTTGGAAGATGCTTCTTTATAAGCTTCTTCCAATGTGATTGCTTCTATTTTAATCATCTTTTTTCTCCGGAGCCTTTTTCTCGAGAACCGCTTGCGCATCTTTTGCATTTTTAAACTGTTGATTTACAATAAACTGTTGTGCAATAGAGAAAAGGTTGTTCACAAACCAGTACAACACAAGACCTGATGGGAAAGTTAAAAAGAAAAATGTAAATATAATAGGTAAAAATTTAAACACTTTCTCTTGTAAAGGATCAGTAAAATTGTTCGGCGTCAATTTTTGTTGATAATACATAGTCGCACCCATAAGAATCGGAAGTACATAATACTGATCCATACGAGAGAGATCCGTTATCCATAATGCCCATGGTGCACCTTGAAGTTCAACCGCATTGAGAAGTACGCGGTAAATCGCAAAGAATACAGGGATCTGAAGTAACATTGGCAGACAACCGCCAAGAGGGTTTGCACCGTGCTTTTTGTACATCTCCATAACTGCAGCATTCGTGCGTTGAGGATCACCTTTGTATTTTGCCTGAATCTCTTTGATTTTTGGGGCAATATCTTTGATTTTCTGCATAGAAACCATCCCTTTGTATGTCAAAGGGTACAGAATAATTCTAATGATAAGCGTTAAAGCAATAATTGCCCAACCCCAGTTACCAAATATACCGTGGAGCCATGACAAAAGAGCAAAAAGTGGTTTTGCAGCAAATGTAAACCAACCGTACTCTATGGCATTTGTCAGCATTGGATTGATACTCTCAAGTACCTTATGATCTTTGGGACCGATATAGCCGTTAAACTTCATAGTTGGTAAAGCGTCAAAGTACACTATAGGATTATTATCTCTGTCTCTTTCAACAAATACTGCGGTATCTTTTGAAAATCCGTACATAATCGTAGCAGAGTACTGATCAAATGCCGATATAAGTTCAACAGCTGTAAATGTTCTTCTGCCTTCGGCTTCACCATCGGCAATAATGGTTGCTATATCATCATCTGTATAGATCATAGCACCGGTAA
>JALUKO010000135.1 GCA_027056525.1 Helicobacteraceae bacterium
TCATTTAGCCACTCACGATGATGGTACAGAATCATTCTTCCAAAAATTTTACTCGGATACAGTTGCATATAAAAAATGGCAACTATTGGGTATGTATTGATCATTCTAAAAAAATGAGAATCCAATTTAATGACGAACCGATGCAAGCCGAGAACGCAGAGCTTATTGATCTAAAAATTACTAATTGGTGTAATCTTGGATGTGATTTCTGTTATCAATCTTCAGATGAACAAGGACAGCACGCAGACTATGAAGAGATCGTTGATACTTTAGGCAAATTAATGTCTTATCAAGCAGTCGTTGAATTTGCCATTGGTGGAGGAGAACCAACCTCTCATCCGGGATTTGCTAGAATTATAAATTATATCAAAGCAAGAAACGGGATCGCCAATTTTACGACAAAATCCAAGTCTTGGTTTAAAGATAAGGAAATTGTTGAAGCAGCTAGTCAGTGTGCAGGTATCGCATATAGTTGTGATGATTTTGAGGATATTGTAGAATTTTACAATCTTCATAGAGAAGCATTTCATGCTGATAAATTTGATTATCAAGGTGTAAAATTCTACGTACATTTGATCCCAGAACTTTTAGGAAATAATGACTTCAGAGAAATTATGGCAAAAATCGATGAGTTCAACCTCGCAAATAGTTTCGATAGCCCACCAATTCATTGTACTCTGCTTGGATTTAAACCCATAGGCAGAGGAACACAGCAGGTCGAAAAACTCCCGGAACTGATTGATATTATTCAAGGATGTTCAAATACTAGCATTGGTATAGATACAAAATTAGCCAATGATTACCAAGAGTTTCTAGATCAGAATGGTATTAGTCGTAAATTATACACGACACAAGAAGGGGAGTTCAGTATGTACTATGATGCTGTTGAAAAAACTTTCCATAAATCTTCGTATCAACTTGAAGGTGGAATACATTTGGATAAAAGTATTCTAGGTTATAGTTATAGAAAAGAGGTAGAAAATGTGTTCCAAGAAATTAAAAAACTTTAGGAGATTATATGAATCTAGACGCTAGGTTTAAAATGTATGAAGAGCGGGAGGCACTTAGACTTTTAGATAAATTATGGTCTTGGGATTTAAAAAAATTACCGGATGCTAATGATCCGGACTATATTGAAGTAAGAGATAATATGATGATGAGAACATGGTATATTCGTCGATTTGGATTTGCTTTAGTCTCAAAACAATTCTCGGATTCAATCACACAGGTATTTAATGAAAATAAAATTGGGAACTTTGTGGAGCTCATGGCTGGTACTGGATTTATCACAAAAATACTTTTGAATCAGGGATTTCAAGGAAAAGCTATTACGCTAGAAATTCCAGATGATAAGGACCATAAAGGTATACACTGGGGTCTTAAAAAAACTCCGGTGTACAAACAATTAGTTGATTCCGGTGATATGATTTTAGGTGACATAACCGAAATGGAGCCAATGGAATCAGATTGTGTCGTAGTATCCTGGATCCCACAAGGAGCTGGTTATGTAGTTAAAGATTGGTGTGAAAAAACATCTTGCGAATATCTTGTCGTTATCGGTGAAGGATATGGTGGATGTACGGCTGATGATGATTTCCATGATTATTTGGAAAATGAGTTTAAGGTGCAAAAAAGGATTTATATTGATAGTTTTGCTTGTATACATGATGATTGTATTTTATATAAAAGAAAATAAAGGAAAGAACATGCAAGGACCATCTGCAGTAGATATCACCAATTTTGTAATAGGTGATGAACTTAGAATTAAAGGCGAAAGCTGGGATGTAACCGTTGAGATTATTGACGCTGATGCTGATGAAGGACTATCTTTTAAGTCTATTACTACCGGCGAAGTACTAATAATTGATATCAATGATTTACATTTATACAAATTTTACCCAAGAGGGGAAGCAATTAAAAGAATACAGGAAGAAAAAACGAGAGGATATCAGCCTCCAGCATCGAATGATCCGGAGGAGTTCAGTACCAAGTATGTAGCTCCGCCTGAATCTGAATTGGAGATTGATCCAATTGAAGAAGAGTTCTTTGAATTATATGAGCAATATGTAAATATGTATCCAGTAGCGTCTACCGAAGGTCAAGTTGTTTACGAAAAAATGCTACGCCTTGCGGAAACACCGGAACTATTGGAAGCTCTTTCGGTTGCAGAAGAAACCAGAAATGAAGCTATCAAAGAACACGCCAAAAGCTTTAGGACATCAGATGATTAGTCCAGCAGATTCAACACCAAAGGTTTATGATATTCTATCAATTACTTCTGATATAAATGGAAGAGTATTAGAAATCGAATCAACAATAACCGGTAGCGACGAGCAAGATGCTATAGAATCTGCCGAAAATTGTATTACGAATACTATGCTCGCCTTATCTAAGGCTAATGATACCTTTGAAATGACTAGAACTTTTATCGAGGAAAGTATTACTTTTTATCATAAAGTCAAAGATTCTAAAGGTTTCTAAAGGTTTCTAAAGGTTTCTAAAAACATAAACATAAAAAAAAGGATTAAAAATGGAAATTGCAAGAGAAAATGTAAAAACTAAAATCAAAGCGCAGGGTAATAAACTCTTTTCAGCAACCTTTGTTAAAGTAAATGGTCAAGAAAGAAAAATGATCTGTCGTTTGGGAGTCAAGAAAAATCTTAGAGGAGGTCAGAATAAAGTCGAAACAGAAGATCGCTCTTACCTCACTGTATTCGATATGCAGAAATCAGCGTACAGAACCCTTAATTTAAGAACTCTTAAAGAGATCAAACTTAGTGGTACAAACTATAAGGTTGTCTAATGCAATCCAAAAACTTTAGACAAGGTTCCCTTGATTGGCTTGTATCCTCGGCTTATGAAAAATATGGGGAAAAATTTGCCAACGATTTTTTCGTACAAGTCAACGCACTCCAAACCGAAGGCAACCTTATAAATGGAATTAAGTATTTCCGAGACATAGCCTTGACATTAGATACCAGTTGCGGGTTAGCATCGACCAAAAAATTCTGCATAAGGTTAAGAGAATCCTCTATGACTGTTAGCGATCTAAGACAGTATTATTTTAAGCCGGTGTCTATTCTTGAACCGATAGACACGGAGGGCGTTACCAAATTTAAAGAGGCCAGAATATGAAAACTAAAAAATTACGATTGATATCGACGGCCTTAGATTATGCAGATGAATTTAATTATCCTGTAATATCTGTAATGAGTCCGGAATATTGGAGAACCCTTTTGATACATCAAAGCATTTTTGAATCCGTCGATATAGAAGAATTCTCCTTCGGAGTAAATGAATCAATTGTATCGGATACTACTGAGGTTTTAGATTTGATAAAAACCGCGAAAGAAATTACTCTAGATGAATACAAAGTATTAGATAACTTATTAGGAGGAGTGATTAATACCGCTTGTGTAGACATCGGCTATATTATTGGAAAAAGATGTCAGTTTTTAATTACTTCTGGCTCAGGTGCTATTAGTCCGAAAACACCGTTTGAATCACTAAAGGCGGTTGCTGATGCTTGGCATCAATCAAATAAAGAAATACCCGACAAAGGGTATATAAAGGAGAAACAATGGCTGCCTTAACCATATATCTAATGTTGGGATTATTCTTCACAAGAAAAGAAATTAAATCATATTTAAATTTCGAGAAAAATACTCCTTATGATTCGGATGAAGATGTATTATGGGAGTTGCAGGAGTTGCGGGCGCGCATCTATTTAAGGATACTGGTATGGCCACTAACTTAAAAAAAAGAAGAAAACCAAGGGTTATTCAGACCCTAGATCGGTGGTGTCACCACCATATTGATTCTGAAGAATTTCAGCAAAAAATTGATAATATTAAGACATTTAGTAAGCAACCGGAAACCGGATTATTATATTGCATTGAATTTATTGATTTACCTTATGGTGGTTCAATTTACATTGAGTGGAAAGAATTTGATAGAATTTTTGATATATTCCTTAAGGGAAAGCAATATGATATAGACGGAATTAAATATGCAAGAATAGCTATTATCGGCTGCGATGGTGATACCGTTTATGGGATGACAG
>JALUKO010000136.1 GCA_027056525.1 Helicobacteraceae bacterium
GATTTTTATCTTTTTTTCTTGTACTTGCTCTTTTTTCTCTACCGGAGGAAGAATAGTTCCCAAAACTATAAATAATAATAAAAGTAGTACATGTACCAATACGGCAACGAGCAGGGCAAAATTAGAACGATTCATTATTTCCATTTACAGTGAGAGTTTCTAAAGTGATTATAGCAAATATAGATTAATAGTTCTTTGCTATAATAACAAAAAAATTATAAGGTCAACGAATGAGTATAGATGCATCATTGAAAGCTTTTGAAGAAGCAGAAAATTTAATTCCAGGTGGAGTGAATTCTCCGGTTAGAGCATTCAAAAGTGTTGGGGGAACGCCGATTTTTATCACAGAAGGTGAGGGTGCTTACTTGAAAGATATTGATGGAAACAAATATGTAGATTATGTTCAAAGCTGGGGACCTCTTCTTTTTGGTCATCGTGATGAAACCATAGAAGCAGCGGTTATTGAAGCAGTAAAACATGGTTTGAGTTTTGGTGCACCGACTGTAGCAGAAACCGAGCTTGCCGAGTTAGTGGTTTCTTATTTTGATTCTATAGACAAAGTTCGCTTTGTAAGCAGTGGTACAGAAGCGGTTATGAGCGCTATTCGTCTTGCTCGTGGTTTTACGGGTCGTGATGATATCGTTAAGTTTACAGGCTGTTATCATGGGCACTCTGATGCTCTTTTGGTAGAAGCCGGAAGTGGTGCGGCAACATTTGGCAACCCAAGTTCACCGGGTGTTCCGGCGGATTTTACAAAACATACGCTGCTTGCAACTTATAATGATATCGAGAGTGTAAAAAAATGTTTTGCAGACTCTGATAATATTGCATGTGTCATTATAGAACCTATCGCCGGCAATATGGGGCTTGTTCCTGCAGATAAAGAGTTTTTGGTACAACTTAGAGAACTATGTGATGCTAACGGAACACTTCTTATATTTGATGAAGTTATGAGTGGTTTTAGAGGAAGTATCAACGGAGCTGAGTCTATAACAGGAACAAAACCTGACATTGTAACACTTGGTAAAGTTATAGGTGGCGGTATGCCGGTAGGTGCTTTTGGCGCACGTGCTGAAATCATGTCTATGCTTTCGCCTGAGGGTCCTGTATATCAAGCAGGAACACTTAGTGGTAATCCTGTAGCTATGGCGGCAGGATATGCGGCACTCAGTAAACTCAAACAAAATGCTCAGGTGCTCTCTGTGTTAAATGCAAGAGCACTCAGACTTGTCCAAGGGATGCAAAAAGAAGCTCACTCATGTGGCATTACGATGCAGATCGATACACGTGGTTCTATGTTTGGCTTCTTTTTTAATGAGAAACCGGTTAAAAATTTTGAGGATGCAACACACTCTGATGCGGAATTATTTGCAAAATTTCATGCTGCTATGCTTGAAGAAGGCTTTTACTTTGCCTGCTCACTTTATGAGACAGGATTTATCTCAACAGCTGTAACAGATGAGATGATAGAAGACACCATTAAAGCAAGTGCAAAAGTCTTTAAAGCAATTACAAATGGCTAACAAAGAAGAAAACGAAGAAGAAAAAAAACCGAGAATTAAACCCATTATCGAAGCAGCAGACCATTTGTCCTTAGGGATATCGATGGTTGTAGCTGTTCTTATGGGTGTTGGAATTGGGTGGCTTCTCAAACGTTGGAGTGGTGAGACATGGACATTTTGGATCGGTGTTTTTATTGGGGTAGCTGCTGCGATACTTAATATCTATAAAGCTTATTCTAAACAGTACAAAGAGTTTGAAGAGCTTTCTAAGCAACCTCGTTACGCCATAAAGAAAAAACTTGATGAAGATGACGATGATGATGAGGACTATGGTGCTACGAAATATTAAGCTTTTTATAGTAGTTCAATTACTGATCTTTGCAACATACTTTATCTCATTTGAATTTTTCATAAATGTAGAGATCGCATTTTTGAGCAGTTTTTTTATTATACTCGGCTCTATGTACACCTATAGAAAAATGGTGCATACAAAACTTCAAAATGAAGATGCTGCCGATGATGGTAAAAGAGATCTGCTTGACACCATAGAAGACCCATATGAACTATATGGTGACACTCCGCTCAATGAAGCGCCGGTTGAAGAGCTTGACCTTAAGGCAATTGTGAAAGAGGAAAAGAAAAAGATCAAGACACTAAGTCTTAAAAATATGAAACACGGCGCAAAGGGGAGTTTTTCTCTCTTTAGACTTGTTCCGTATCTGTTTTTGGTTTTAGGCTTTATCGCTTTAAATAATAATGAGCTTTTAAATATTGCTATTTATCTGCCATCACTTCTTGTAGGCATCATTGTAGGTTCTGTAAGTGGAAAAACTATGTTCACCTAAGAGGTGATCATAGGTATATTTATAGTGATCTCTTGTTGTATATCAACATAAAAATCACTATCTGCGACTGACACTTCCAACTCATTGGCCTTTTGCTTATTGATCTTTTCCGCACTTACTTGAATAGAAAAAATACTATACTTTTTATCTTCAAATTTTATGTGTTCTCCAACTCTGAAGAAAAGTTTTGTATATATAATCTCATTGTCTGTGAAGCATGAATATATCTTATTAAAAATCTTTATAAATTCTTTGGAATCAATGATAATATCTGGTATGGTTGGATCAAACTCTTTTTTAAAGGTGATGTTCGTACCTATTGAGTTTGATGAGATGCAAAGATCTACAAGTGTATAGATATTGGTCAATTGACCAACAGGCTTTGGATGATTGAGTTTAAATGAGGGTGTTTGATAAAATTTTATACCTATTTCATCTTCATTTTCATATCCGACAGTAAGTCCAAAAAATTTATAACGACCAAATTCAAGGTCTAAAAATGTAGTTTTAAAGCCAAAAGTGACATTGGCATATGTTGTTGCAAGTTCAAAGATCTCTTGAGGTGTTGCAGAGCCCAGTAAAAACTGTGCTTCAGCGTTGAGTGATATGATTTTTCCATTTGAGTTAAAGAGTACGAACGGGTTGTAATCATACTCTAACCACTGTTGTTCAAAAGTCATTATTCCTCTATGTAGTTTTTAAGTTTACGTCCAACTTTAGGGTGTTTTAGTTTTTTGATTGCACTAGATTCGATTTGACGAACTCTCTCGCGTGTTACGCTAAGCTCCTTACCGATCTCTTCAAGCGTTCTATCACTCTCGTCATCCATAATTCCAAAACGAAGTTTTATAACAGCTTTCTCTCTCTCATTTAACTGCTCTAAAACCGACTCTATTTGAACTTTAAGGTCATCTTTAAGTATAGCATCAGAAGGTGATATAGAGGACTTGTCTTCAATAAAATCACCAAAACGACCATCATCTTCGTTTCCTATAGGCGCTTCAAGAGAGATAGGCTCTTTCGTGATCTTGATAACATTTTTGACCTTCTCGACAGAGAGTCCGACCTCTTCAGCAATTGTATCAACATCTGGCTCTTTCCCATGCTCTTGAAGATGTTTACGCATAATTTTGTTAATACGGTTGATCGTTTCTATCATATGGATAGGGATACGGATCGTTCTGGCTTGATCAGCAATAGCACGACTAATCGCCTGACGAATCCACCAAGTAGCATAGGTTGAAAATTTATACCCTTTTTGGTATTCAAATTTATCAACAGCTTTCATAAGACCTATATTGCCCTCTTGGATAAGGTCAAGAAAAGGTAACCCGCGGTTTGTGTAGCGTTTAGCAATCGATACAACAAGACGCAAGTTTGACTTTGCCATTTTTGTTTTAGATATTTCACTGATGTTCTTACCGCGTTTGATCTGCTCTAGAATATCGGCAAGTTTTTCCGGCTCCATATCAAAAGAGTTTTTGCTGGCTTCTTTGGTTTGAACCAGTTTTTTGATCTCCATATAGGTAGATACCATAGTGGCTTCTGGAACCATATTTGCAATATTTTCTTTTGTCAGATCACAAATCTTTTCAACAAGAACTTTATGGTTTGCTTTAAGAGTCGCATTGAAAAGTGGAAGTTTATACTCAAGGCGTTTAAGCTCTTTGTCGTAACCTTCATCACTTCTAAGCGCTGTTTCCATCGCACGAACAAGTTCATTGATAAGCTTAGAGGTTGGACCAAGATCCAAAAGCTTCTCTTTTAAAACGGACTTTTTAAATGTAACACTTAAGAAATAGTGAACGATCTCTTCGTTAAGTTCACCATCTAATCCTTCCGGAGCTTTTTCTGCAAGTTTAACCCACTCTTTTTTTGCTTTTTCAAGTGCTTTAAAGCTTGTCGTAACTTTATCAACTCTGCTTTTGTCTTTTGCAGTAAGTGTTTTTTCTTCAGCTTCGCCATCACCGTCGTCTGCATCATCCTTTTCATCTTCAAAACTTTTGAAAAGTTCTTTTACACGTCTCTCACGGTTGATGAGAGGCTCTTTATAATCAAGAATAAAATCAATAAGATAAGGAACAGAGCAGATTGCATCAATAATGATACTTTCACCCGCTTCAATTTTTTTAGAGATCTCTATCTCTTCCTCTTTTGTTAAAAGTGGAATTTGTCCCATTTCGCGCAGGTACATTCGCACAGGGGAGTCTGAGCGGGACCATTCAAGTAGCTCGTGCTCTTTGAGTATGTCAAATTTGTCAGACTCATTGCTTTGAAGCATTTTTCTTTGTGCGGCACGTCTGGCTTCTGCTTCTTTGTCGTTAAGTCTTTTCGCATGTTCAGAAGCTGTATATATACATGCTTTGTTTTTTGTAATAAGCTTAAAGATATTTTTTGCTTGAGCGGCAGTGGGTTGTTTTTCAAAAAGTTCTATGAGAGATTCGTAAGTCAAACAATCTTTTGATTTGTTCTCTGCGAAGAATGATTCTATGGCTTTATTGAGTTCTTTTGCTGTCATATTGCAGGATGCTCCATAGTGTTATATTTGTGAGTTTTTTAAGAAATGGATTATACCGAAATATTCTTAAAAACCACTTGGAAGCACAAGATTAAAACTTTTTCCAAAAAGAGCTGCTCATAAGGAGAAAAACTGTGTAGCACTCCAATATTTATCTATTGCTCTTTTTTTCTTTTTTTCTTATCTTTAAGGTTTTTTCTTTTTTCTTGAAGTCTTTTTTTGATTTTTTTAATCTTATTAATTTCATGATCTTCTAAAGAGATATTGATATTTTCAACCTCTTCACCAATCTTCATTGAGAGCATTTCAGACTTTTTCATAGCAAGAATTTGTGAAGAAAAGATACTTCTATGTCCCGATATCAAAAAACTGATAATGGCACTTAGTGCTGCATAGTGCGCGATATCGATACCAAAAAGCTCTACAGTCATGATAGTAGAAGCGATCGGTGTGTTGGTGGTTGCAGAAAGCACACTCACAAAACCTAGTGCAGCAAAAAGGGTGATATGTTCAGGTGATATTAAGGTGCCCAAAGCATGACCGCTTGTAGCACCTATATAAAAGATAGGGGTTATGATCCCACCACTGCCACCGGCACCCAGTGATAGAGACGTAAAGAGAGTTTTTAATATAAATGTATACCAGTGGATATCTTCGGAAAGTAGAGGGTTTGGACTAAGTGCATCCGATATGGTATCAAGTCCAAGACCGATATAGCTTTCTCCAAATATCAAGGTTAAAATCACTATGATAACGCCACCAAAAAAAGCTTTTGTATAGTCATGTGCATCGATCTTCTTAATATATTTGGAAGTTTTGGAAACTGAAGTTATGACAATATCTGACACAAAACCAAAAAACAAAGCGCCCAGAATAACTTTGAAAATAAGTACAAGATCGAGCGAAACATCTTGAAAAAAGTGTAGATCATAGTAAGTGTATTGTATCCCTAAGAACTGTGCGGTGGTAAAAGCAGCAAATCCGGCAATAAAAGAGGGAAGGAGCACATCGTACATTATAAGACCGATAACAAGAACTTCTACACCAAAAATCGCCCCTGCTATTGGTGTTCCAAATACCGTTGCAAAACCAGCACTGATACCGCAAATAACTAGCTTTTTTCTATCATGTGCGGAAAATTTAAACGTGGTTGAAAACAAGGAAGCCACTCCGGCTCCTATCTGTGCACCGGGTCCCTCTTTTCCCACTGAAGCACCTCCAAAGATACTGACAACTGTAGCTAAAAGTTTAACGGGAATTACTTTGATATCAATCTTTCCATTATGTTTATGTATGGCTGATATAACCTTTTCTGTGCCGTGTCCCTCTGCCGTTGGAGCAAAGGTTTTTACAAGCCACACAGTTAAAACGAGTGCAAAGGGAAGTGTATAATAATATTCAAAAGGGAGTATCCCCTGACTTTCTTCGGCATATTTGAGTATATTTAAAAATCCGGTAACAACTGCACCGATAAGTATGCCAATAAGTGAAGATAAAAAAACCCATTTGACTACACTAAAGAAGATAGCTGTTTGTTCAGTTATATGTTTTTGTATCATAATATGTATCTCATGTTTGAATTATGACATATTTCTTAAAATTAGTATGCAAAGAATTTGTTTAAAATTATATTTTATATTTATTGTCACTTAGTGTAATTAAGAACACTGGAACACTCTTTGCTTTTTAACTTTGAGAAAATGCACATAAAGGGATTTTATGCAAACAGGCTATTATAGTTCGGCAGCTGGGATGGTAACGCAGTTTAATAGACTTGATACCATAGCAAACAATCTGGCAAATGTTAATACTGCAGGTTTTAAAGAAGAAAATCTTATCGTCGGTGATTTTATGAGACTCTACAAGGAAGCCAGAGATGAACTTCCAAATCAAAACCAAACAAAAGAGGGTGCAGAGTTTATTAACAGAACTATGACAAGAGCACCGCAAATTGTAGATGCATATACTGACTTTTCACTGGGAACGATGCAAAAGACCAGTAACAATATGGATTTTGCTCTTTCAAAAGAGGGATTGTTTTTCGCTGTGAAAACTCCCCAGGGTGTGAGACTTACAAGGGATGGGTCTTTCTCTGTCAGTGATGAGGGTAAGCTAATAACAAAGCAGGGTTATGAAGTTTTGGCGGATGATTATTATCAAACGGGAAATACTATCAGTATTAATGAGCAAGATAGTGTTATAGAAGTAGATAAAAATGGCCAGCTTTATACAAATCTGCCAAACTCTTCAAAACTAACAGCGAACTCAAAACTTTTTATCGCTCAGCCCGATAATGCGGCACTTTTGAAAAAAGAGGGTGACAATCTTTATGCGTATGCTGATGAGAGTGAGTTTAAAGTAGTTCAGCAAAGCGGTGCAGTGATTCAAGGTTTTGTTGAAAAGAGTAATGTCAACGCCGTAAGTATGATGACACAGCTTATTGAGACCAACCGTTTAGTTGGGATGTATCAAAAAGCGATGGACACACAGATGAACGACATGAATCGTGATGCGATAGAAAAACTTGCAAAAAAAGCTTAAAAACAGGAGAAAATAGATTATGATGCAATCACTATATACTGCTTCAACAGGGATGTTGGGTATGCAGACACAGATAGATACAACCTCAAATAATATTGCCAATGTAAACACGATTGGTTTCAAAAAATCGCGTGCAGAGTTTGCCGACTTGATGTATCATGTTATGGAGTATGCAGGTACTGCAACAAGCGATGTTACAAAAAGTCCAACCGGCATAGAAGTGGGTCTGGGTTCTCGTCCAACTGCTATCAACAAGATCTTTTCTGAGGGAAGTTTAAAACAAACGGACAACCAGTTAGACCTGGCTGTAACGGGTGGCGGGTTTTTCAAACTTGAACTTCCAGACGGTACAGAAGTTTACTCTAGAAACGGTGCATTTAAAGTTGATAGTAACGGTACTGTAGTAAACAGTGATGGTTACAAGCTTGTTCCGGAGCTTGTTATTCCACCTGATGCGACCAATGTAAGTATTGGTACGGATGGTACAGTAACAGTGGTGCAGCCGGGGCAGGTGCAAGCAACTCAGGTTGGTCAACTCAATCTAACCAACTTTATCAACCCGGCAGGGCTTCACTCTATGGGAGATAACCTCTATATAGAAACAGACAGCTCAGGACAACCGGTAGATGGAACACCGGGGCTTGATGGACTTGGCACACTTAGACAGGGTTTTGTAGAGCTTAGTAATGTTGAGCTTGTTGTTGAACTGACAGACCTAATCACTGCTCAAAGAGCTTATGATTCTAACTCAAAAGTGATCACTACCAGTGATGAAATGCTACAAACTACAAATAATCTGAAAAGATAGTAAGCACCTAAATACAGCTTGATACTAAAGCATATGAAGCTGTATTTTACAATATTCACCCCCTCTAATCAATCTTTTTTATAAAAATAAAATCTCATTTTCGATATAATCGCAAAATAATTTAGATAAACATTAGGATACTTATATGAGCACTAAAGCAAATATTGACGGAAAAGTTTGGACATTTGGAAAAGACATTGATACAGACTTAATTATAGCTGCACGATATTTAAATACATCAGTTCCGGAAGAACTTGCTAAACATGTTATGGAAGATGCTGATCCAGAATTTGTACATAAGATGCAAAAGGGTGATGTTATCGTCGCCGGTGAAAATTTTGGTTGTGGAAGTTCTCGTGAACATGCACCAATAGCACTCAAAGCTGCCGGTGTTGCAGCTGTTATTGCACCGACATTTGCAAGAATTTTTTATCGTAACGCATTTAACATGGGACTTCCGATATTTGAACTTCCACAGAGCTCTGAGATCAGTGAAGGTGATGAAATAAGTATAGATATGAACGCAGGAACGATTACAAACAAAACTACAAACAAAACATATGAATTTACTCCGATTCCTGCATTTATGCAAGAGCTTATAGATGCCGGCGGACTGATGAATTTTGCACAAAACGAAATTGAAAGTAAATAATTTAGAACTTTAGGAGATTAAATGAAAAAATATAAAATTGCACTTATCAAAGGTGATGGCATTGGACCTGAGATCGTCGATGAAGCTGTGAAGGTTTTAGATGCGGTTGCTTCTTGTTGTGATTTCGATTTTGCTTATGAAGAGGTGTTGATGGGTGGATGCGCTTATGATATTACAGGTGATCCCCTTCCTCAAGAGACTATCACAACCTCACTTAACAGTGATGCCGTGCTTTTTGGAGCTATCGGTGGTGAAAAATGGGATAGTCTTCCACGTGAAAAGCGTCCTGAAAGCGGACTTTTAAGATTTCGTAAAGAGCTTGGTGTATATGCTAACCTTCGTCCTGCTGTTGTATATGATGAACTTGTCAATGCTTCATCTTTAAAGCCTGAGATTATTAAAAGTGTTGATATTATGGTAGTTCGTGAGCTTATAGGCGGTATTTACTTTGGTGAGCCTAAGGGGCGTGATGAAAACAAAGGTTGGAATACTATGGTCTATACAAGATCTGAGATAGAACGTATTGCACACCAAGCATTTAAAATAGCTCAAAAAAGAGATAAAAGAGTTTGCTCAATTGACAAAGCAAATGTTTTAGATGTTTCTCAACTGTGGAGAGATGTTGTTACAGAAGTATCGGCTGAGTACCCGGATGTAGAGTTGACACATATGTATGTTGACAATGCCGCAATGCAACTTGTGCTTAACCCAAAACAGTTCGATGTCATGTTGACGGGAAATATTTTTGGAGATATTTTAAGTGATGAAGCTTCTATGCTTTGTGGTTCCATCGGTCTCTTACCATCTGCTTCTATTGGTGATAAGATAGGTGTTTATGAGCCTATTCACGGTTCGGCACCCGATATTGCAGGACAGGGTATAGCAAATCCTATCGCTACAATCGCTTCAGCTTCTATGATGCTTAAATACGCACTTCACGAAGAGGAAGCTGCAAATAAAATAGACAGAGCTATTAAAAGAGCACTGAGTGAGGGTTACAGAACAAAAGATCTTGCTCAGTACGATGCTAAAGAAGTATGCTCAACAAGCGAGATAGGTTCTATTATCGCAAACTATGCAGCGAAATGCAAACACTAACACTAGCAAATATTTATGAATTACAGGGTCTCAAAGAGGAAGCTCTGGATATTTATAAAGAGATTTTAAAAAAAGATCCCTCAAATAGCGAAGCAAAGATCGCTATACGAAGACTCTCAGGTATGAGAAAAAAGTTTCTCAATACAAATGCCCAGATGAAAGAGTTTTTCATTAAAATGGACACAGATGTGGAGTTTAACGAATTTGAAAGGTGGCTATTAAAATCATGGAACTAAAAGATGTAATACTCTCAACTTTAGCAGAGATGGAAGAAACACCCTCAAATAATGTTTCAGGCTTTGAGGTCAAAGAAACGATTACAAGCACTTCAGAGCTTAGTGAGGCAGATAATGAAGTAAAAGAACCTACAGAGAAAGTAAACTCCTCAAATCCCGAAAATGAGCTGATGTTTTTAAACTCCATACGGGAAAGATTGCTTGTCCTTTTTGAAGGGTTTCAAGCACCAAACAACGCAAATATAGAAGCTAAGGTTGATTTGACATTGAATTTTCTTGAGTATGTTTTAGCAACAATCGATACAAGATTAGAAAATTTAGAGAAAGGGAACAAGAAGTGAGTCAATACAGAGTTCTGATAGATGCAAATGATGAGAAAGGTCTTGTGCATAAGGTATCGAGTGTTTTTTATGAACATGAGATGAATATTCTTTCCAATAGTGAATTTGTTGACAAAGAAAATAACAAGTTTTTTATGAGAAGTGTTGTCGATGGTGATATAGATGCTCTTAAACTCAGTGGCTTTTTGCAAGAGCTTTTGCCAAAGAGTGCTTCTGTAAGAGTTATTGAGCCAAAAAAGAAAAATATCATTATTATGGCTACCAAAGAGATGCATGCTCTTGGAGATATTTTGATCCGACATGAGGCAGGTGAACTTGAAGCCAATATTTTAGCCGTCATTTCAAACTATAATGATCTTGAGTCTTTGGTAAGTAAATTTGATATCCCTTATATCTGTATCTCACATGATGGGCTTAATCGTTCAGAGCATGAAAGCAAAATTATAGAGTGTATCAACAGTTATGAAAATGTTGACTATATAGTACTGGCAAAATATATGCGAATCCTAACGCCACGTTTTGTTGAGACCTATGAAGATAAGATTATTAATATCCACCACTCCTTTTTACCTGCTTTTATAGGAGCCAACCCTTACAAGCAAGCGTACGATAGAGGTGTAAAGATCATTGGTGCTACAGCACACTTCGTAAACAACAACCTTGATGAGGGACCGATCATCGCTCAAGAAGTGATCCATGTCGATCATGCTTATGGTTGGAGAGATATGCAACGCTCGGGTCGTGATGTTGAAAAAGTAGTGCTTTCGCGTGCGCTAAAACTGGCACTTGAAGATAGAATTTTTGTTTATGCAAATAAAACAGTGATCTTTTAGTGTGTTGGAGTCATTGTGTTTAACCTGGTTTTAATACATCCTCAAATTCCAAATAACACAGGTGCTATCGGAAGACTGTGTGTCAATGCAGGAGCCTCTTTGCATCTTATAAAACCTATCGGGTTTGATATAGATGAAAAAGCAGTGCGTCGTGCCGGTCTTGATTACTGGGAGAAACTTGACCTGTATGTGTGGGAAAGTTTAGATCAGTTTTTTGAAAAAAATGATATCTCTACAAATGCTTACTTTGCGACGACAAAAACACAAAAGCCATACTTTGAAGCTCCTTTTCAAGAGGGTGACTTTATATTTTTTGGAAGTGAAACAGCGGGAATCCCTGAGGATATACTTGAGAAGTACAAAGCTCAAAATATCACCATTCCCATGACAAAAGAGGGCAGAAGTCTGAATCTTGCAATAAGTACCGGTATAGTTCTTTATGATGCTATCAGACAAAACTATCTATCTTTTAAGAAGTAAGGAAAAATATGAACCCTATTGTTGATACTGTCATGATTATACTGTTTATACTCTTTATGGTCTTTGTTTTTGGTGGCTACCATAAAACAAAATCTGCTCAAAGAGAAGAGAAGTATAAAAAACATCAAGAAAAAAAAGAGAAACACTTAAAAGAAAACAAGTCTTAAAAAACTTTATTTGCCCAGTTCTCTAAAGTATTTTCAAATCTTTCAAATAATGTTTCTGCATTTTTAACTATCTGTGCCATCGTAAATCCTTTG
>JALUKO010000137.1 GCA_027056525.1 Helicobacteraceae bacterium
GGTTTGATATTTTTTAATGATATATCTAAAACAACATCCGGAGAAGAACTCTCATTATCATAAGCTTCTTCCATCTCTCCAAGTAGTGCGTCTAAACCTCTTCCTAATGCTTGTGACTTCATTATTTTATAATCGCCTGTGCTAAATTTTGGTATGCAATAGAACCACTCGATTTTACATCGTAAAGAATTGCGGGTTTTCCAAACGATGGTGATTCTGCCAGTTTTACATTTCTTGGTACCACTATGAACTTTTCCTCTTCATCTCTAAAAAGCTTCCCTTTAAAGTGTTGACGAAGATCTGCAAAAACCTGTTTTGACAGGTTGTTTTGAGAAGAGAACATTGTTGGTAAAAAACCTTTTATACTAAGTTTTGGATTGATCGACTTTCTTACCAGTTTCACTGTGTTAAGAAGTTGTGCCAAACCTTCAAGAGCAAAAAACTCACACTGAATAGGGATGATGACAGAATTGGATGCAGAAAGTGCATTGATGGTCATAGGTCCAAGTGCCGGAGGAGAATCTATAATGATATAATCATAATCTTTTTTGACATTTGCTATTGCCTTTTTAAGTACAAGCTCACGACCTTTTGCATTGTCCGTATCATAGTACTCTTTTTCGATACCTACAAGACCGATATTTGAAGGCGCAAGGTGAAGTGTTGGCAGGTCAGACTTTAAAATAATATCTTTAAGTTTTTTTGTACCGATAAGCACATGATAGATGTTAAACTCATAATCATTTCTATGAAAACCAAGGGATGTCGTAGCATTTGCTTGAGGATCAGAGTCAATCAAAAGAACTTTTTTTTCTGCAACCGCCAAAGAAGCAGCTAAATTTACGGCAGTTGTTGTTTTTCCAACACCACCCTTTTGATTTGCTATTACTATTACTTCGCTCATCTTAAACTAAATATCCTCTCGCCATTACTTGTAATGGAACCATCACTGTTTAATGCAGCACCATCTAATGAAATTCTTAAACTATTGTTATGTGTGAAAAACTTTTGACTTCGGTAAAATTCTAACCTATATTTACTAAAAACTTGCTTCCATAAAAACTTTTTTTCAAGCTTTTTAAAATATTTTCTCAGAAGTTCCTCTTTTGAAATTTCTATATCTAATTTTGCAAAACCTTTTGGGGCATTTAGCAGATTTAACCCAACACCGCAAATAAGCACATTTTTACTCACCGTAGTGATCATACCGCCTATTTTAAGGTCATCTACATAAAAATCATTAGGCCATTTAAGCCAGGCACTCGACCCAAATTCGTTCAATGTTTCTTTGAGTAGGTAAGCAAAATAGATCGAAGAGGACTCTAGCTTAAGATCACTTGGCAACGCTTCAGAAGCAATAGCAAAGGATAAAAAAAGGTTTCCCTTACACCCTTGCCAAGTGTTGCCTCTACTTCCAACTCCTGCAGTTTGCATATTGGCAACCACAGCCAACGGGGGCACTGCCTTTTTTTCCCGAAGTAGCTCTTTGAGATATATCTGTGTGGAGTCTATACTCTCAAGATAAGATATCTGCAACAGAAACTCTCTTGCCGTTTATATAAGAAAGAACATCCATCTCTTTTTTTGAAGCTGGCTGAACCTTACATATTCGCACACTGCCTTGCGCACAGCCAACAACAATACCCTCTTCATCTATCTCTAAAATTTCTCCGGGTACATTGGTACTTTTTATATCTTCAAGAGCCATGTTCTTCAACTTCAGTCCACTCTCAAGATATACACCGGGCCACGGAGTAAATGCTCTGTATTTGTTGAAAAGGGTAAGCGCATTATCAAAAATAACTTCACCATCTTTTTTCGTGATCTTTTTGCAGTGTGATGCTTTGGACTCATCTTGTTGTTGTGGTGTATAAGCGCTAAAGTTTTTTAAAACATCTACTGTTAACTCAGAAGCGACCTCTGTAAGTCTCTCAAACAAAGAACTCACCATCTCATCATCACCCACTTCTATGGTTTGAACCTTAATGATATCTCCCGTATCAAGACCCTCATCCATAAGCATAGCCGTTACACCCGTTTTTGTATCACCGTTGAGAAGCGTTTGTTGAATCGGGCTGGCACCTCGATATGCCGGCAATATAGAAGCGTGAAGGTTAATACATGGAGCATGTTGTAATATCTCTTTTGGAAGTATCTGTCCATAGGCAGCAACAACTATATAATCACACTCTATTGTTAGAAGTTTAGCAACAACATCCTCATCACGAAGCCTGTTTGGCTGATATACTGCTATATTATGCTTCTGAGCAAGTGTTTTTACAGGTGGCGGCGTCATAATTTTTTTTCTGCCCACAGGTTTGTCCGGCTGTGTATAAACACCAACCACTTCAATATCTTTACTTTCTAAAAGAGTCTGCAATATCTTTTGTGCATACTCCGGTGTGCCCATAAAAATAACACGCATCACTTCTCCTTACTTGTAAAAAGTGTACCGCCCTTGTGTTCACCTTTGAGCATAAAACTCTTTACATCACTTAGATCAAAGCCACTAGAGAGGAACATATTTATGTTTGCATCCAAAAGATATGCCGCGGCTTTAAGTTTTGTCACAATACCGCCGGTTGCAAATACTCCATGTGGCGTTGCCTCTTTTTGAAGCTCTTTTGCATCAATATGATGTACTACTTTTACAATCTTTGCTTCTGGATTATGGTGAGGATCACTATCATAGTACGCATCAATATCTGAGAGTATGATCAAAATATCTGAAGCGGTATTTTTTGCAATGTATGCCGATAGTTGATCATTGTCTCCCACGATCAGCTCATCTGTTGCCGTTGCATCATTCTCGTTGACTATTGGAAGTACTCCGTTAGATAAAAGTGTATCTACCGTATCTTTTACTTTTTGTATATCATCTTTTTTGCTCAGGTTTGCTGCCGTTACCAACACCTGGGAAATAAGGATATCGTGTTTGTCGAATTTTCTGGCATATTTTTTCATCAAAACTGGCTGACCTATCGAAGCCAGTGCCTGTTTGTTGCGTATGAGAGCTCTATCGAGTTTGAGTTTTGTATACCCGGCAGCTACCGCTCCAGAAGAAACCAAAATCACTTCATTGTTCTTTTGCAACTCTGCTAAAAAATCAACCAAAGCACTCATTCTTTTGAGTGCAATATCACCCTCTTGGGTTAATACGGCACTTCCAACTTTGACAACTATGCGTTTCATCCATATACCTAATTAGTAAGTTTTTCTATCTGATTGCACCAAGTTAAAAAGTGCATACTTTAAAGGTTCTATATTTTTTGAAGTAGCCGATGAGATAGGCACGACAAGATATGGTTTTTCTCTGTCATATCCCAGTGTTTCATCTGCACTTTCTTGAATAAAATAAGGGATACTCTCATCAAAATCAAATGCACTTTTTTCATTTGCCTCTAAACCTAAAAGCTCTAAAAAGCTTTGAACCAATTCTGCAAGCTCTTCAGGTGGGACAATATCCGCACGCGTAAGTGCTATGGCATATTTATTTTGAGCCATTTTTTCAGAAAAAGAAGATATCTCATCCTGTAAGGTCTCTATCTGCTCTTTTAAGTCTCTGTAGGATGCCAAGTCAACCATATATAAAAGTGTTTTTGTTCTCTCTATATGTCTTAAAAACTTGATCCCCAAACCTTTACCCTCATGAGCTCCACCGATAATACCCGGTATATCTGCCATGATAAAGGATTCAAAGTCACCAATATTCACCTGACCAAGCTTTGGAGTGAGTGTTGTAAACTCATAGTTTGCGATCTCCGGACGAGCATTAGATACAGTTGAGATCAAAGTTGACTTGCCAACATTTGGAAAACCTACAAGCCCAACATCGGCAATGAGCTTCAAATCAAGCTTGATATGTCGTGTTTCACCTTTTTCACCCGGTTGTGCATATGTAGGTCTTTGGTTGGTTGCTGATTTAAAGTGCGTGTTACCAAGTCCACCTTTTCCACCTTGAAGAAACTTTTCCTCTTGACCATGTTTGAGCATATCAAAAAGAACCTCTCCAGTTTGCATATCAATGATCTGTGTTCCCGGAGGAACAATGATCACTTTTTTTGCACCCGATTTTCCGGTCATGTTAGAACCCTCGCCGGGTTTGCCGCCTTCAGCTTTTATGTGCATTTTTCTTTGAAAATGGGAAAGTGTATGGGTATTGTTGTCACATCTAAACCAGACATCACCGCCTTTTCCGCCGTCACCGCCATTTGGACCACCATTGAGTACAAATTTTTCACGGCGAAAAGCAACACAGCCCTGTCCACCTTTTCCTGAACTTACCGTTAATTCAACGCTATCTGTGAACATTGTCTTTCCTTATTTTTTAAAAACTTAAAAATTCACTGTTAACAATAAAAAGTAAATTATTAAATATTTAGTAGCAGAACTTCTCAAAGTTCCAAATTGAAAGAAAAATATTTGAGCGCATGCTCAAATATTTGTAGAATTATGCAGCAGGTACGATCGAAACTTGTTGACGTTTTTTATCTTTACGCTCAAAAGCAACAACACCATCAACAAGTGCAAATAGAGTATGATCTTTACCCATACCAACATTTTTACCTGGGTGAACTTTTGTCCCTCTTTGACGGATAATAATGTTACCGGCTACTACAGCTTCTCCACCGAATTTCTTAACACCAAGTCTTCTACCAGCTGAGTCACGATTATTCTGTGTACTACCTTGACCTTTCTTATGTGCCATCTCAAATCTCCTTAGTTAGTTTAAGCTTACGCTGCTATTTTCGTGATACGAACACGAGTGAAATCTCTTCTGAAACCTCTTTTAACTTTACTATCTTTACGACGACGTTTCTTGAAAATTACAACTTTCTTGTCACGACCCTCGTTGATAACTTCAGCAGTTACAACAGCACCATCTACATATGGAGCTCCCATTTTAAGTTCACCAGCATTTACTGCTAAAACTTCTTTGATTTCGATAGTTGCTTTTGGCTCTAGAGACATTTTATCTAGTGAAAGAATATCACCCTCTTGAACTTTATACTGCTTACCACCGTTTTTAATAATTGCGTACATCTACAGTCCTTAAATCTTTAATACTTCATACCCGAAACAGACATAATATCATACATTCACAGGTTTTTTTTCTACAAAAAGTGCGGAATTATACCCAAACAAGCTTTAAGTTTTATTTAATCAAGATCTAATTCTATCAATACCTTATTCCAATGTTTAAAAAGTATAGGAGTACATAAAACCGCCAAAGATATCGGGGTTATCCTGCTGATAAGTATATTGTGATTGTGATTGATAAAAATAGGAAACTTTGTGTGCATCATAAAAGATATCGATACCCATATATACAGAAGCATTTAAAATTTTTTTATCAGTATTATAGCCCCTGTTTTTGGCTTCATCCAAGATGTGCGAATAGATAAGCGCTTCACCATTGAGTCCTATACTGTAGGACCAGCCAAAACCTTTATGCTTTGTTGTCAATTGCAGAAGTGTCGCTTCCTCCCTAAGATAAGGATAATGAACATTGAAATTTTTCACATAATTCTTCCCTATACGAAACATTGTTCCACTAAACAGATCTGTAGTAAAATTTCCAATCTGTGCACCATAATGGTTAAACCAATCCATAGAAAAACCGTTGAAATCTGACTGCCATGTTATCTCTCCGTGTCTAAAGAGGGTATTGATAACAACTTTACTCCCCAGTTGCGTCTTCCACCCTTTTGAGCTGTCATTGCCTATAATAGAGTGAAAAGCATTTTGAACCAGACCAGCACCCGATTCTTTACCCACCACTCCCAGTTCTGCTCTTGATTCAAAGAAGTTCGTAGATGTCCACTCAAAAAGATACACTCCAACCGCCAGATAACCGGCATAAGGGATGTCATTGTATTGAGGATAATTCACCTTTGTGTTGATCGGTGTTGCAATGATCTGACTAATACTTGCTCCTGCATTGTAGCGTTTGGTTTTTTGAATTTCTTTAAAAGGAATACAATTAACAAGCCCCACCACAGCATTGCTGTAAGCACTTATATGCGTAGTATCCTTACCTGAGAAAGTATCATCAAGCCAACTAATGGCAATACCGTTGGTAAAGTGCTGATCAGATCCTGCAAAGAAGTCATTATACATCTGAAATGAGAACTGCTCTGCACTCATACTCGATGCTATTAATAACAAAGATAGGCTTTTGAAATATTTCATAAAGCCATTCTAACTACTTAATACTTTTTAGCTCATAAAATCTTCTTAAAAATCTATCTAGGGGATTGATAAGTTTATATATAACCGGTACAACCAAAAGGGTAAGTACCATAGAACTTAAAAGACCCCCTATCACCGCAATCGACATCGGTGCTTTTGTTTCGCTTCCAAGTCCATCTCCAAGAGCCAATGGCAACATAGCAAAGACCATAGCAATCGTTGTCATTAAAATGGGTCGGAGTCTTTTCTCTCCGGCTTCTATGAGCGCTTCATCTGCATTTTTACCTTTTGCAACAGCTGCATTGGCAAAATCCACCAGTAAAACCGCATTTTTCCCAACCATACCCATCAGAAGCATAAAGCCGATCATAACAAAAAGGCTAAACTGTAAACCACTCAGATACAGAGCAAGCATTACCCCGATAATACTCAGAGGCAGTGCCACCATAATGACAATAGGTTGAATAAGCGACTCATATAAAACCGCTAAAATAATAAACATCAAAATAACTGAAAGCCCAATAGCCGCACTAAAGGCGTTGGCAGTTTTCTCCATCTCTTCTGCAAAACCGGTAAACCTGTAACTTACACCCTCTGGAAGCAGATCCTTTAAGCCCTCTTTTGTGTAGGCAACAGCACCACCGAGATCGAGTCCGTAAAGATCGCTAAACACCATCACCTGTCTTTGTCTGTCAAAGTGGTTAATTGAGGAGAGTGCTTTTGACTCATGAAACTCTACCAAGCCGTCCAAATACACAAGTTCACCGTTTGCGGCTCTGAGCTGGATCATTTTTATATCTTCAATACTTTTTCTGTGCGCATCATCAAAACGAAGGGTGATGTTGTACTGCTTACCATCCTCTTCAAAATAAGATATCTCAAGATCACTCGAAAATGCTGTAAAAATACTTTGAGCTATTTTATAGGCAGATATACCGGCTCTTGCAGCATTTTGTCTCAGTATGCTTATATCTATCTGTGTTCTTGGATCATCGAGATTGGTATCCACATCTACAAAGCCCTTTTTCTTTTTCAAATAAGCCACAAGGTTTTTCTTTGCCACTTCGAGCTTCTCAAACGAATCCGATTTCAGCACTATCTGATAAGGAACAGAAGCACCCGCACCCTTAATAGTAGGAATCGCCGCAGCGGTTATAAACATTTTTTTATCTGATGGAAGTTGTGCCTGAAACTCTCTGAGTCGATCCCGAAACCCTTGGGTTATCTCCTCTTGAGAAGACGCTCTTGCATCCTTTGGTGTTAGTTTGACATAGATAAGTGCTTTATGTTTCTCTTGTGCACTGTTGTAGCCAATGCTAAGTGTTGTGTAGAGCACTTGAGGGTTCTCTTTTAAAATACCCTCTATCTCTTTGGAGTGCTTTATCATCTCTTGAAGCGATATAGAAGCATCAGCTTTGATCTTTACTTCCAATTCTGATTTGTCCTCTTTAGGTATAAAATCCATCCCAATCTTTGGAAAAAGACTCAAAGATGCGAAAAAACTCAAAAAAACTACAAGAAGCGTAAGTATTTTAAACCTCAAAACAAGCCTTAATATCTTCTCGTATCCTCGCTCTATCGCTTTAAAGAGCGGTTCTGTCATATCATAGAAGCGGCTGTGTTTTTTCTTAAGAACTCTCGCACTCAAACTTGGGATAAAACTCAAAGCTATTGTATAGGAGATAATAATAGCAAAACCGACCGTCATGGCAAAACTCTCAAAGAACTTCCCGACAATCCCGCTCATAAATGACACGGGAATAAAAACAGCCAAAAGCATCGCCGAAATTGCCAAAATGGTAAATGAGATCTCTTTCACACCTGCAACGGCAGCATCAAGCTTACCCATCCCCTCTTCCATTTTTTTATAGATATTTTCTATAACAACAATAGCATCATCTATGATGATACCGATCGCCAAAGTCAAACCGATAAGTGTCATTTTGTTAAGATCATATCCCATGTAATTCATCAAAGCGAAGGTGCCAAGTATAGAAGATGGAATAGACAAAGCTGAAACAAAAGTGATCGTAAAGTTTCTCAAAAACACAAAGACGATGATAGCTGCTAAAATAGCTCCATACACAAGATCATACACCACATCTTCAAGAGAGTTTACAATAAAAGGCGAGGTGTCATTTAACACCTTGATATCATACTTCTCTCCTGCCATGCTTTGCAGCTGCGGTACAACATCTTTTACCCGCTGCACTATCTCAATAGTATTGGTTCCTGAGATCTTTTGCACCTCAAGCATGACACCCTCTACCCCGTTATACGAGGCATAACTTTTGGCATCACTTAATGAGTCTTGCACTTGTGCGACATCTTTGAGTTTGATCCCCTCTTTAATCTTGATGTTTTTAAGGTCTTCTATGTTGAGGGCGTCTGCTTTGGTTTTAAGGGTAAACTCTTTTGTCTCTGCTATGAGCTTACCTCCCCCGATCTTTACATTTTCACTCGCAACCATAGCGTTGAGCTCTGCTATAGTTATGTTGTACTTGTTTAAAAGATTGGGATCCGGAAGTATTTTTATCTCTCTGTCTTTGTATCCTATGATATTAATAGCACCGACACCATTGATCTTTTGCAAGGAAGGCTTAACCTTCTCATCAGCAAACACCATCAGATTTTTAACGGAGTCGTTTTTTGCAGTTAAGAACACATTGACTATAGGAGCACTTCCGATATCAAGCTTACTCACCAGAGGGGTTTTGGCATCGCGAGGCAAAACTATGGCAGAGACCTTGTCCCGTACATCATTGGTCGCTTCGTCTATATCTCTACTTAAGAAGAACTTGACGATAACGACACTCACACCCTCACTGCTTGAAGAAGTTATGGAGTCTATGCCCCCTATTTGTGAAATGGCTTCTTCAATTTTATCGGTTACCTGAGACTCGATGGTACTTGATTCTGCACCGGGATAGAGTGTTTTAATGGTAACTATGGGAAAATCAACATTTGGAAAAAGTGCCGAGGGCATACTTTTAAAGCTCATCCAGCCAAAGATCACCAAAGTAAGAACATACATCAAAGTGGTGATGGGTCTTTGTATCGCTTTTTCGTACATCTTTTACTCTTTTGTATCGGTTATGATATAACCGTCACCAAATAAACCAACCATAACGTCATCCGCCTGCACTTCTGCTTCTATCTTTCTGTTAGCGCTGTTTGCAAAGGGGTAGATTTTTGTTATAACACCCTCATACTCCCGTGTTTCACCATCAATCTTATAGCGAAACTTCTGCCCTTTTTTCACACTGTTATGATACTTTTGATCATATTGCAAGAGCAGTTTTCTTTTATGCAGGTTCTCAATGGTAAAAACAGTTTTGGGCACCATACCGCTGAGTGCATCACCCACTTCCAAAGCTTTTGCATAGACCACACCATCAAAAGGAGCTCTCAATATTGTTTTATCCAGAAGTGATTGCTTATAGGCAACATTGGCCTTTGCCTGAGCCAGAGCAGCTTTTGCCTTTTCATAGTTTGCTGCATACTTATCAAACATTGCCTCATCTATCACACTTTTTACTTTGAGCTGTCTCTCATAATCTTTCTTGGCAAATTTCAAAGAAACCTCTGCACTTTGCACATTGGCTTTGGCAACGTCTAAAGCCGCTTTGAGGTCACTGTTTTGCAATTTGGCGAGTTTTTGAGACTTTGTAACAACACTTGCATTATCAACATACACAGCTTCTACAATCCCTCCTGCGGAAAAAGCAAGGTTGGCACTTTTTTGCGCCATCACGTTAAAGGTTGCATACACTTCTGAAGCCTGCACCCCATTTACCAAAAAAAGCAACACTAACAATATTTTTTTCATTTTACATACTCCAGTAAATTTTCTCCACTGTAAAAATAATAGATACCGTACGCTATCTCTGTATCATTACGGGCAGATTCATATAAAGCTTTCGCTTTTGTAAGCACTGTAAGTGCATCTAAGTAGGCTACGTTATCCACAACTCCGGCATTGTATTTCTTCTCTATCGTATCAAAAGCATTTTTTGCGGAAGTAAGCGCACTTTTTGCACTTTTAAGTTTTGCTTTGGAAGTTACAATTCTTTGCACAGAAAGCTTATGTTGCAACTCTTGGTTTTTTGTTTGGTAGCGTATCTTTTCATCCAAAGCGGCTGCTTGAAGCAAAACAGCTTTTTGTTTCTCGAGCGTTGAAGCATTATCAAAGAGTCTCATATTGAGTGTAAGTAACAACGTGTTTTGTTTATCCGGCCCTTTGGGATGAAAAGGATCTGTCCGACCATAACCATGTAAACTGTAGGTATCTTCTACTCTTAGTGAAGGGTAGTATATACTTTGCAAAGATTGTGCGATCTGTTTGAGAGATTCTTGTTGCGCTTTGAGTGCTTGCGTACTCTCCAGTATCTCATACTCTGCTCGACTTGGCTTTACAAAAGAGCCCTCTTGCAACTCTTGTATCACCATGCCTGTTTCTAATTCAAGTGATGTTTTTATAGAAAATATTTGAAATTTTAAAGACTCTATTGTGTACTCGTTCGTATCAAATGCTGCTTGAAGTTTATCCACATCATCTTTGGTAGCAAGTTTTGCTTTGTAAAACTGCTTCACTCTTTTTAGCTGTGCACCCAGTGCTTTTTGTGCCTGGTGTGTTGCTTGCAGTGAGGCTTGCAAGTTTTTTATATGAAAAAAATCCTGCATAACTTGCAGTAAAATGTTTTTTTGCAAAGCTTTTTGAGTATATTTGCTCGCCTGAAGCTCTTTTGTTTTTTGCTTGAGTAGTGCACCTCTTTTTCCTCCATCATAAAGATCCAAAGAGAGTTTTGCGTACGCAGAGTAAAGATCACCCGGGACAAAAGAGCTTCTAACATCAAACCTTTGATAATACCCACCTATATCGAGTGTCGGATAGTAGGTGCTTTTTTGTGAAGCACGCTCCTGCTGTTTTGCCAAAGTATCAAACCTGCCTGCTTCTAAAAGATTGTTGTTGTGCATGGCACCTTCTAGTAACGATGTTAAGGTCTGTGCACCTAAAAATGTTGGCAAAAGCAGACATACAACAAGGAGAGTCCACCGAGACATTCTACTAATCATCTTGCACCTCTATCAAAGAAAAAAGCACATCAAGATACTCTTGTATCTCTTTTTCAAGGTCATCAATGGTATTTGTGATCGAACTCGATATAAAGATCCCCTCTCCAAAGACAAACATACCTCTTGCAAGTGCTATGGCCTCGGGTTTGAGTTCCCCTTTTTCTATCCCCTCTTGAAGTATCTCCACAAACCATACATAATAACTGTTGATACACTGTGTATTAAATGCTATCATCTGCTCTTGAGGGTTGATCAAAGAGATAGAGATAAACTCTTTGTAAAGCTCCCTTAGCTCACTGTCTTGCTCAGAATGAAAAAAGTCGTAAAATATTTTTATCTTCTGTTTTGTTGTGGCTGCCTTTTGCATCTTTGCTTTTTTGGCTTCGTTATGCTCCTGCATCAAAATGTTGATAATTTCAAAAACAATATCCTCTTTGTTTTTAAAATAATCATACACCGTCCCTTTCCCAACGCCTGCAGTTTTCGCCACTTCTGAGATGGTAACGTCGTTTATCCTCTTTTGTGTAAAAAGTTTTTTACACGAGAGTGCAATATCTTTTCTTTTTTGTACTTTATCGACAATCTTTGCCATGGCTCACCTTTTATAAATGACCGGTGGTCAGTCATTTATAAAAATTGTATACTGCCTCCACTTAAATGTAAATAAAACTTCCGTTTATAAGCTAAAAGTCTTGTATTAGTCCTGACCGCAATAATTGCCGTCACACCCGGGAACTGTTCCCGCATCAGAAGCATTGTTAATCAAAAATTTAAAAAGATATTTTTTTCTTTTCTTGTTCAGTGAACTTTCAAACTTCTCCATAGCATCCGCAATATTTTTGTGC
>JALUKO010000138.1 GCA_027056525.1 Helicobacteraceae bacterium
GTCACAGTACTCTGCCTCACTCATATAATGCGTTGTGATAAGAATAGAGATCCCCCATTTTTCTTTGAGTTTATGCAGTATCTTCCAAAACTGTGCACGGGCTATCGTATCGACTCCCGAAGTCGGCTCATCCAAAAAAAGTACAAGGGGTTCATGAAGCAGTGCCGCTGCAATAGAGAACCTTTGATTGACTCCCAGTGGAAGCTCTGTAGGAAACTTCTCCATATACTTGGCAAATCCAAGCTCTTGGGAATATCTCTCAATCCTCTTCAAAGCAAGTACAAGAGGAATATGGTGCATATTTGCAAAATAGAGCAAGTTTTCTCGAACCGTCATATCATTATAAAGTGCAAAATGTTGGCTCACATAACCAATTTTACTTTTAAGCTCTCTCCTGTCATCTGCATTTTTGATCTTTTTTTCAAGAAGTGTTAACGCTCCATCATCGATAGGGTAAAGCCCTAAAAGCATTTTTATAAATGTTGTCTTCCCTGCACCGTTTGCACCAAGCAATCCAAGTATCTCGCCACTTTTAAGTACAATATCGATATGATCGTTTGCAACAAAATCACCAAATCGTTTGGTAAGTCCCCTTGCCTGCATGATAGTCTGTGGAATGATCTCTTCACTATCTCTTTGCCCTATCTCAATCCGGGGAAGCACAGTATGATTTTGAAGGGCATTTACAAAAAAAAGTCCATCAAGTGTTGGTGGTACATGCTTGACATCCTGCACTACGAGGCTATAGCTTCGTTTATCAAAGGTGATAATATCTTTATCATAGGGAAGTTCTTCATAAGTATATGGGGCAATAGAGTCGATCAGCTCCCCATTAGTTCCTTGCGCTATGATCTTGCCCTCATCAAAAAGAAGAATTTTGTCCATCTTTGCAGCTTCTTGCATATATGCGGTACTTACAAGAATGATACTCCCCTCCTCTTTTCTTATATTCTCCAGAATATCCCAAAGTTCAAGACGGCTAAGCGGGTCGACACCGGTAGTGGGTTCATCCAAAATCAGCAACTTGGGACGATGTAGAAGTGCACAGATAAGAGAAAGCTTTTGCATCATACCGCCGCTTAGGTTACCTGCGAGTCTATGGGTGAAGTTTGTAAGCCCAGACATATGTAAAAGCTTGTTTTTATACTCCAAAAACTTTGCATCTTTTGTAACATTACGAATATCTGCAAAAAAATCCAAATGTTCCGATACACTGAGCGTATCATAAAGAACGAGCCCTATCCCCTGAGGCATCAAAGATATCTCAGATTTTATCTTTTCACACTCTTTTGCAGAGTGGTACACATACCCTTTGTAGCTGATGGAACCCTCAAAACGTATCACTCCCGCAATGGCATGCATCAAAGAGCTTTTTCCGGCACCATCAGCCCCTATAAAACCTATAATCTCCCCTGCATTGGCTTCAAACGAGATATTTGAAACAGCTGTGAGTGCTTTGTATGTCACCTTTATGTTGTGAACTTCCAACTCTGCCATAGCTGTTTTCCGTTTTAGATACTTGGTATCTCATGAAGTGATTCGGGTAGATTTTTGCCATCCGTTGAGATCACTCCAATAGCCGCAATACCGAGTTTTAACAGAGGATCAACCTCTAAGGGCTTAAGATGCACAGCGTACACTCTTTGTATTCTGTCGCTTCTAACGGCTACATCTTTGGGAGTAAATTCTGCATTGGCTGCAATACTGACCACTTTCGCCTTGATAGCTTTATCTGGTTGAGCATCTAAAAAGATAACAGCACTATCACCGATTTTTATTTTGCCGTTTTCCATCGTATCAACAAACACTTTCAAATATAAACTTTGCGGGTCGATCAGTGTCGCTATCACCATTCCCGCACCAAGTACTTCCCCTTTATTGGCTATTTTTTCTACCACATATCCATCGATCGGTGATCTTACACTCAGATCGTCCATAACTGCCTCTAACGCTTCTTTATTTGCTCTAAGTGCCACTATTTTGTTCTTTGTCGCTTCTATGTTATTGTGAGCCGCGATCACTTTTTTCTTTTGCACCAGGGCAAGTTCATAGTTATCTTGGGCTATCTCTACTGCTTTGTTTAAAGCGATAGACTGCTCTTGGAGGGCTTGAAGTTTTTCTGTGTCGCTTGTGTGTTGTAGCTGTGCTAGTTCGAGCTTGTGTTGAGCTATGAGTTTTTTCTCATAAAGTGTCTGCGTTCTTTGCAGGTCTTTTTTACTTTGTTGTACAACTGCTTGCAAACTTCTTAGTGAGCTTAGAAGCTCATTTTTTTGCGCTTGAGCGATCTCTACAGCTTTGTGTGCTTTGTTTATCTCAAGAGGTACGCTCACTTCCAAGATATGAAACTCGTTGAGCATCGCCTTGAGGTTGTCATTTGCGGCATCAACCTCCGCAGATAAAGCCTCGATCTTCTTGGCATACTCACGGCTCCCTAAAATCGCCACTATATCCCCCTGCGATATTTGCTCTCCGTCTGCAATGAAGATATCACGGATACGACCACCATATTTTGTGTTAAGAGCTATGAGATCACCGTCTATTTTTCCCGTCGCACTCATAAGGTTTGAAGGAAGTTCTTTTGGGTTTATTTTGACATAGATCATAATCGATGCAACAATCACAAGAAGTATGATTAGTAGATAGATTCCATATTTTTTAATCATCACTATTATCCTTTTGCAAATGTAAAACTTTTAAAAAAGAGTTGTTATCTACCTCTAAAAGTATTCTCGCATATGTGTTGTAGAGTTCCGCATCGATAGTTATAAGATCTGCTCTTATAAGTGCAGAAGCCGCTATGGCGCGCGCGAGTTTATCACCATCGGCTAGTTGGTTTTCAAACTCTGCTACAACTAACTTCTCATAGGACTCCTGGGCTTTGAGCTGTGCCCTTAGAGCTTTTTGGCGAGACTTTAAAGAACTAAAGTTTGCATAACTTGTCTTTAGCTCACTTCTTACTTTATCCTTGTAGTAGTGTAACATCTCCTCAGTGGCAAACTTGGCTATTTTTGCCGCCTCTAACTCCCTTGTTGTTTTAAGACCGTCAAAAAGATTGTAATGTATTAAAAAACCGACGGCACTTCTGTCTTTATTGGTATAACCATCGCCGTTTAGAGCCGTGGTGTCACCTATTTGAGAAGCCTCTGCAAACAGCAGTACACTCGGGTAGTAACTACTTTTTGCCAGTATGATTTGTGCCTTTTGCTCTTGCAACATCATCTTCAAAGCCAAAATATCAGGTCGCTTCTCAAGTGCATTTTTTAGCAAATCATCGAGTTTTTTTTCTTGCACCATCCCAAGATCATCCACTTCTGTAACCTCCCTGCCAATAGCAGCCGAGAGCTGTATCAGTGCAATTTTATAGTTGTTTTTCATCTCTATAAGGTGTGAAGAAGATCCACTCAAGCTTGCTTCAATCCTGTAGAGTTCAGACTCAGCGATCAAACCAAGCTCATGGTAAGCTTTGGCTTTGTCATAGCTCTGTTTTGTGGCATTGTACGCCACTTTTTCAGACTGTATGAGTTTAGCAAAACTGAGCGCTGATGTGTAGAGTCCTACGATATTCAAATAAAGGTTTCTTTTGGTATCTTCTGCTTCGAGGGCAACTCTTTTTGCCGCATATGTTGCTTTATCTATGAGTGATGCAAATGCAAACCCTTCAAAGAGTGGGTATGTGAGTTTTATACTCCCTTTGTACTGGTTTTGCGACTGAACCTGCAAAGCACTACCTGCAAAATACATAACAGGTTTTTCCTTAAGATAAAGAGCACCATAAGAGAGTTCTAAAGAGGGGTAGTTCAGGGATTTTTGGGCTTGTGCATGTTTTTTATAGCTCTGTGTTTTTGCTTTGAGTGATTTAAGAAGCGGTGCGCTTTGTGAGTAAACAATGGCTTCTTGCAAACTTAAAGAAAAAAGTTGAGCACTGAGAAAGATTGTCGATAAGAAAAAAATCACTTTTTTCACTCTAAACACCTTTTTGGACTCGGGGTCATTTGTTATACTCATTGT
>JALUKO010000139.1 GCA_027056525.1 Helicobacteraceae bacterium
GCTGCATCACATAAGAGCGTATTTGATGTCCCCAACCTATTTCACTTTTTGCAATACCAGCTTCTTTGGCTTTTTGTTCTTCTAGTTCAAGTTCATAGAGGCGGGATTTGAGCATTTTCATGGCTGTCGCTTTGTTCTTATGTTGACTTCTGTCATTTTGACACTGTACCACTACACCTGTTTCTATGTGGGTTATGCGTATCGCCGATTCTGTTTTGTTTACGTGCTGTCCACCGGCACCGCTTGCACGATATGTATCTATGCGGATATCTTTGTCTTCTATGACGATATCTATATCATCATCGATCTCAGGCGAGACCATAACAGATGAAAAAGAGGTATGGCGTTTTGCGTTGGAGTCAAACGGGCTGATACGAACAAGTCTGTGTATGCCGTTTTCTACCTTCAAGTAGCCATAAGCATTTTCCCCTTTGATGATAATGGTCGCATCTTTGATACCTGCTTCTTCACCGTTTTGATAATCAAGCACTTCTACTTTGTATCCGCGTCGCTCCGCCCAGCGTTTATACATGCGAAGAAGCATTTCCGCCCAGTCCTGACTTTCAGTTCCACCTGCACCCGGATGGATAGAGAGTATTGCGTTATTTGCATCACTCTCCCCACTGAGAAGCATCTCTATCTCCATATCACGGATTTGAGCTTCAAGCGCCGGAGCATCTTCATAGAGAGACTCAAGTGATTCTTCGTCATTTTCCTCTTTAGACATCTCATAAAGTTCCTGTGCATCTTCTACGGCATTTTTTGCTACGAGATATTTTTGCAGTTTTCTCTCTAGTTGCGTTTTCTCTTTTTGAATTTTTGCGGCATTTGCTGCATCGTCCCAATATTTTGGATTGTTTTCAAGCTCCTCTATCTCTTTGAGTCTCGCTTGTATTTTTTCAGGCTCTACTACACCTTCTATGTTTTGTATCTTTATTTGTACTTTTTTTAAAAGTTCTGTATATTCATAATTATCCATAAAACCAATCCAATAGTGTATAATTGCGATTATATTAAATAGAGGCTTAAAATGAAGATTATTTCTAACCCTTTAGAGTTAAAACAATATGTAAAAAACAAAACACGAGATTCTCTTGGTGAGCAAAAAAGCATTGGTTTTGTTCCTACTATGGGGGCATTGCATGAGGGGCATATATCACTCATTAAAAAAGCAAAAGAGCAAAATGATATAGTTGTTGTCTCTATCTTTGTGAACCCTACGCAGTTTTTAGCGGGTGAGGATCTTGATACATATCCCAAAAAAGATGAAGCCGATAAAAAAATCTGTGAATTTAGCGGTGTAGATGTTGTGTTTTTCCCCCGCGCAGAGGATATCTACTCAGAGGATGAAGTGAGCCTGCTTGCACCTAAGGTAAGGGGCTATGTTTTAGAGGGAACAAGCAGACCCGGTCATTTTAACGGTGTTTTGACAGTTGTTATGAAACTTTTACATATTGTCTCACCGACTCGTGCATACTTTGGTAAAAAAGATGCACAGCAGCTTCACCTTATCATGCTTATGGTGCAACAATTTTTTATGGATGTTGAGATCGTACCGGTAGATACTCTCAGAGAGAGTGACGGTTTGGCTCTAAGCAGTAGAAATGTCTACTTGAGTCCAAGCCAAAGAGAAGAAGCACTCAAGCTCTCGGCGTCGCTTCATTTAGCACATAAGATGCTGCGTCAAAATATATTTGATGCTAATATCATTACACACAAGATGAGAGAGTGCCTGAAGCCTTTGGAAGTTGAATATGTTGTCGTACTTAACCGTGATTTTGAACTTATTGAAAAAGTGGAAATTGGTAACAGTGTGATTTTAGTAGAGGCTATTGTAGGCAAAACAAGACTACTTGACAATATCTGGCTTTAAATAGCCCTCTTGTACCATGATGTCGGTTGCACGCTTAAAAACAGGAACAGCTGTTTGCGCTGCAAACTGACTTTTTTTAGGTTCCACTACGACAACTCCCATAGTATAGTGATGGGTTTTATCATTGACAAAGCCTACAAAAGCAGTATTGTATTTGTTAATGTATTTTCCTTTTTCAACCATATGGGCGGTTCCTGTTTTACCACCAATAATAAGCCCTTTTGTTTTGGCTTTTGTTCCGGTTCCCTTATTGACAGTTTTAATAAGTACTTTTTTAACCCTTGCAGCGGTAGAGCTTTTTATAACTTGGCTCTGTTGCTCTTTTGGTATCTCTATGTGTTGGTTGAACTCATCTATAAAGTAGCTTACAAGTCTTGGAGAGACCATTCTTCCGTTGTTGTTAAACACACTGTAGGCTCTTATGAGCTGCATAAGGTTTGCACGCATACCATACCCGTATGATGCTGTTGCTTTGTAGATCTCATTGTTGAGTCTTCTGATGCTTGGGATAGAACCTGTTTTTTCGTAGATAAGATCTTGTGTAGATTGTTGTGTCAAGCCAAATTTTTTAAGACCCTCATGAAACTCTATGCCAGAGAGTTTTTGTGCAAGTTGGGCGATCCCTATATTTGATGAATGTACAATCACATTTTCTGCAGAGAGCCAGTCAAACTTATGCTCATCAGTGATCACTTTTCTGCCGATTCTAAAGTGTCCGTTATGTCCATTTACAAGATCATATGGGTTTATAAGCCCTTTATCGAGTAAAAGAGAAAACGTTAAGGTTTTTATGACACTTCCGGGTTCAAAACTGTACTCGATCATCCCTGTATTGAGAGAGGGATAGTCCCGTCTTTTGATCGCTTTTGGCAAAAACCTGTTAGAGCTTGCAAGTGCTAGCATCTCACCAGTATGAGAGTCCATTATGGCGATCATTACCTGTTTTGCACGGAGCTTTTTTTTCATCTCATCAAGCATTCTTTCTATGCGTATCTGCAAAGAGACCGGTATGGTCAGTTTTATATCGAGTCCATCTATCTTTGGCTTGGTAAAGCTGTCTTTGTTTAAAATGATGTAACTGTTGACATCTCTTGGACCTTTTCTGATACCGTCTTGTCGTGGGTAGAGCTCCTCTTCAAAACGTTTCTCCAGACCTTTAACACCCTTAACGCGTGTATAACCGTCCTCTTCTACTTTATGCGTGTAGCCGATAACAGGTGTTAAAAGGTCGCCATAGGGGTATTCTCTACTCTCTCCACTCTCAATTATATTGAGTCCATGCAGTGTTCGAAGCCCTGTTCGGGGATTTTTCCTCTCAACAAACACTTTATACCTTCTAAGCTCATAAGCGAGTTGTTTGAGGTACTGCGCCTGTTTCTCCTGTATCAGATAACTGAGTACCACTACCCCTTTTTTCTTGAGTTTTTTCTCAATATCTTTTGGGTTCATATCGGCATATATGCTAAAGAGCTCTATGAAAAGTTCTTTTTTCTGAGGATCGATGTAGTGGGTGTTGACCACGGCTTTATAAAGTTTTTTTGTAGTAGCCAGATGAAAACCGTCACGGCTGATAATACTTCCACGTTTTGCCTTGGAGCTCTCTTTTGCATACAAAGAGGGGATATTTCTTGGTTTGAGAGCACTCAAAAGCATAACACTTAAAAAAATGAGAAAGCCAACAGCTATAAGGGAGTAGAGAAGAAATATTTTTTTGCTTTTATTTGGGTTTAACATGAGTGCTTTTTTTTAAGCGGATTATAACATGTGTATAATAATGAGGTGTTTAAGAGGAGTAAGAAGCCCTCTTAAAGTTGTATGCTTAGAGTTGTGTTCTTCCGAGTTCTTTGTAAGCGTTCAGTGCTTTGTTTCTGATCTCAAGCATCAGTTGCATGCTTGTTTCTGCTTTGCCTATTGCAAGTGCTGCCTGATGCAGATCTTTTACCTGACCCGTCGCCATATCAGCAACTGCTTTGTCACTCTTTTGCTGAATCTCGTTTACTTCGTTGATCGCAGATTTGAGTTGATTTGCAAAATCACCGCCGCCACTGTTGTCAACTTTATTTTTTTGTTTTAAAAGT
>JALUKO010000140.1 GCA_027056525.1 Helicobacteraceae bacterium
GGGTAAAATAGCCAAAATTTTTATAAAGGCTTTTACTCATGATTATGGATGTTATGGAAATACAAAAAATTATACCTCACCGTTACCCTTTTTTACTTTTAGACCGTGTGACAGATGTGGTCAAAAACGAATCTCTCATCGGTTACAAAAACGTAAGTATCGGTGACAACGTATTTCAAGGGCACTTCCCAGGTCATCCTATCTACCCCGGCGTTATGATACTAGAAGGTATGGCGCAAGCCGGTGGGATCTTGGCATTTAAAAGCATGGATGAGATGACAGAAGAAGAAGCGGCGAACAAAGTCGTTTACTTTATGAGCATCGACAAAGCAAAATTTCGCGCACCGGTAAAACCGGGTGACCGCTTGGAGTATCGTATCAGCGTTATCAAGCAAAAAGGCACTATCTGGATGCTTGACGGAAAAGCCTATGTTGATGACATTTTGGTTTCTCAAGCAGAACTAAAAGCTATGATAGTTGATAAATAAAAGGACAGTTTTGAGCAAAATTTCTCCACTAGCCATTATTGAAGATGGTGCAGTGATCGGTGAAGATGTCGAGATAGGACCTTACTGTTTTATATCTTCGCAAGCCACTATCGGCAATGGCACGAAAATAGAGCAAAGCTCTTGTGTTTATGGAAAGACAAGCATAGGAAAGCATAACCATATTTTTTCTCACGCTGTCATCGGTTCTATCCCGCAAGACCTTAAGTTTGCGGGTGAAGAGGTGGAGCTGATCATTGGGGACTACAACAAGATCAGAGAGTTCACACTCTTTAACCCCGGGACAAAAGGCGGCGGTGGTAAAACCATCATTGGAAACCATAACCTTTTTATGGGCTATGTACACCTTGGTCACGATGTGATCATCGGTAACCACTGTATTTTGGCAAATGCTGCAACTTTGGCTGGGCATGTTGAAGTGGGTGATTTTGCTGTGATCGGAGGGATGACACCTATACATCAGTTCGTTCATGTTGGCGACTTTGCGATGGTTGCAGGTGCAAGTGCGCTCGCACAGGATGTTCCGCCGTTTTGTATGGCAGAGGGCAATCGTGCAACGCTAAGAGGGCTCAACCTAACAGGTCTCAGACGCCATCTTAAAAGAGATGAGATCGATGAGCTTAAATCTGCATACAGAGAACTTTTTGAATCAGGAAAGCCACTCAAAGATGTTGCTGCAGAACTGGTTGAAAATACCCATAACCACCATGTTCATAACATGTGTAACTTTATACTCAAAACAAAAAGAGGCATACCATATGAGAGGAAAAATATATGATACATAGACATTGTAGTTTTTGTGACGCAAGCGAGAGCGATGAAAATCCACTCATAGCAGGAAACGGTGTTTACATCTGTAAAAACTGTGTTGTTTCAGCATATAAGATCATGTTTGGTGATGAAAAAGAGAATGATTCAGAACAAAGCAGTGAGCTTGTAAATGCTGTTACAAAACTCATGATACCTAAAGAGTTAAATGAATTTCTTGGTGATTATATCATCGGTCAGGAACGTGCACGTAAACTTGTAAGTGTTGCCGTTTATAACCACTATAAAAGAATCTTCAAAACCCACCATGTTGAAGATGATGATACCGAAATAGCAAAATCAAACGTTTTACTCATCGGACCCACAGGAAGTGGTAAAACACTTATGGCACAGACAATCGCAAGAGTGTTAAACGTGCCTATCGCTATCGCTGATGCGACAAGCCTTACAGAAGCCGGCTATGTAGGTGAAGATGTTGAAAATATTTTGACAAAACTGCTTCAAGCAGCAGACGGTGATGTCTCACGTGCAGAACAGGGGATCGTTTTCATCGATGAGATCGATAAGATCTCACGTATGAGCGAGAACCGCTCTATCACTCGTGATGTTTCGGGTGAAGGTGTGCAACAGGCACTTCTAAAAATCATTGAAGGTTCTGTGGTTAACATTCCACCAAAAGGGGGGAGAAAACATCCAAACCAAGAGTTTACTTCCATAAACACTACAAATATACTATTTATTTGTGGTGGTGCTTTTGACGGTCTTAAAGATATTCTCAAGAAAAAACAAGGTGAGAATGTTCTTGGCTTTGGTCATGAGAAAAAAACGAAAACAGAACAAGAAACAACCTATGAGATGGTGGAACCTGATGACCTTGTGAACTATGGTCTCATCCCTGAGCTTGTCGGTCGTCTTCCGATCATAGCCTCTCTCAACGAAATCACAGAAGATGATATGGTTCGCATCTTAACAGAACCAAAGAACTCTCTTATCAAACAGTACAAAAAACTTTTCTCAATCGATGAAGTGGAACTTAACTTTGAAGAGGATGCTCTTCGTGCAATTGCACAAAAAGCGATCAAAAGAAAAACTGGTGCCCGTGGACTGCGTGCTATTTTGGAAGAGAACATGATCGATATCATGTACGAACTTCCAGAATACAGTGGTTATGAAGTACTAATAACAAAAGATGTGATTGAAAACGGTGACACTCCTGTGTACATCAAAAAATCGACGCAAAAAACAGCATAAGGCGGTCTGAATGATATTTAGTAAACTAGTTGGACTTTTTTCAAGTGATCTCTCCATAGATCTTGGAACGGCAAATACCATTGTTATTGCAAAAGGCAGAGGTATCATCATCAATGAGCCTTCTGTTGTTGCGGTTAAAACTGAAAGATACGGACAACAAAGAGTTCTTGCCGTTGGTCATGAAGCAAAAGAGATGGTCGGGAAAACTCCCGGAAACATCAAAGCAATCCGTCCTATGCGTGATGGCGTTATCGCTGATTTTGATATGACTGAAAAGATGATACGCAAGTTCATTGAAAAAGCACATGGAAGAAGTACTCTTATAAGCCCTCGCATTATTATTTGTGTGCCTTACGGGCTTACTCAGGTGGAACGTAAAGCAGTTCGTGAATCGGCTATGAGTGCCGGTGCACGTGAGGTATTTCTTATAGAAGAACCTATGGCAGCAGCTATCGGTGCGGGGATAGATATCCGTGAACCACAAGGAAACCTTGTAGTTGACATCGGTGGTGGTACAACAGAGATCGGTGTTGTTTCTTTAGGTGGTCTTGTTCTCTCCAAGTCTATCCGTACAGCAGGGGACAAACTTGATAAGGGGATCGTAGATTATGTTAAACGAAAATACAATCTTCTCATTGGTGAGAGAACTGCCGAAGAGATAAAAATCAACATCGGTACTGCTGTACCGCTCAGTGAAGAGCTCACTATGGTGATAAACGGACGTGATCAAGTGGAAGGTTTACTCAGCTCCGTTGAACTCACTTCCGAAGATGCACGAGAAGCGATGAAAGAACCACTCAAAGAGATCGCAGAAGCACTTCGTGATGTACTTGAGAAGATGCCACCGGATCTTGCAGGCGATATCGTAAATCACGGTATTATCTTAACAGGTGGGGGAGCACTTATCCGCCAACTCGACAAATACTTGTCTGACCTTGTTAAAATTCCTGTTTTTGTAGCTGATGAACCACTTTTGGCAGTTGCTCGCGGTACAGGCCGTGCCCTCGAAGAGATAGACCTACTCCAAGAACTTTTCGAAAATGAATAAAGAGCTTCTTGGCTTTTTTCTCATCTTTATAGCACTCTTTGTGGGTGCTTTTTACTATACAAACGCCATTCAGGCGCCTGTTATCACCTCTCTCAATGCCGTAAAATCTATCTATCACAATAGCGTACAATTTTTTGAAGATGCCATCTATCAACATACATTTCAGGCACGACATATTGAAGAACTTGAAAAAAAACTTCAAAAATATGAAAAAAACCATCTCATTATGTTACAGATAGCTGCAGAGCTCAGAGATCTTTACAAGGAGAACAACTCCACACTCAAAACAAGTCCAAAAGTAGAACTTGTCAGAAGTATCTCCTACGCAAAATTCGGTGATTTTAACAGGCTGTGGCTGGAGGTCA
>JALUKO010000141.1 GCA_027056525.1 Helicobacteraceae bacterium
TCCCAAAGTATAGAGCATCACCACTACCAAATGCTCAGAAGGCTGTGCCAAAGACAAAGCTTCCATGATATGTTTATGCAAAACAGGTTTTGGAAGTGTTTTTGCCACCTTAACGCTCTCATCTGAGCTCAAAACCACTTTAAGTTCCTGCTCGTTGAGGTACTCTGCAAAGGAACGTATCGCACTGAGTTTTTTACTGATAGTTTTACAACTGAGTTGTGAGATTTTTATGCGGTATGGCATAAGGTTAAAAACAAGATGCTGCTGCTCATGGAGAATCTCTATGACACCCAACGCCTCACTGAGAACTTCATGGTACGTTTTAATAGTCAGATCAGAATACCCCCGTACATTTTCCAGGTACTCCAAAAACTCTCTAACGTACTTATCTATTGACTTTTTCAAGAAGCTTCTCAAATCCGGCATAATACTTCGCAGCATCTTTGATGAGTTGCTCATCGGTGACAACACTTGGAGCCAGTTTTTTATATGCACTGATCATAATATCACAAATAAGTCTGATCTTTGCCTTGTCAGCATCCGAGATAACCTCATGCTCAGCTATGACATTGATCTCTTGCATATACTTCTTGGCATCTCTTACATAATTTGCATATTTCATAGAGGTGATCGACTGTGCCATAATAGTTGCTGCCATACGATTATACACATCCATACTAAAAGCCTCTTTTGCCAAAACAAGCGCTTCTTGATAGTTTCCAATCTCATAGTAGTATTTTGCGCGGATAGACTTTTCATACGAAGGATTGATCAAAAAATAAATCCCCATGATCAAAACAAGCACAAGAGCAATAAGTGGAAACAGTACTTTAACGTTCATGTCGCAACAACCCCTCTTGTATCATTTTTTTGGCTTCTTCAAGCTCCATGCCCTCTACATCTATCAAATCACTGATATAATACTTTATTGTACCAAATGGTTTGACAATTGTAAACTTATCCCAGCTGTTGAGTTGCCAGAACTTACTTGGAACTATCTCTACAAGCACTATTTTCGTTTTTGATTTTTGCGCCATCACAACGATGCCGTCTGCAACACTGTGTCGTGGCCCTTTCGGTCCATCGGGCGTAATTCCAAGATCAAAACCGTTTTTAAGCTCTTTGATAGCTGCTATAAGTGCTTTAGCCGCACCCCGTCTGCTTGAACCGCGAATAGCTCCAAAGTGAAAAAAGCTTAAAGTTTTAGCGATCAGGTTTCCGTCAAAATGCTCAGAGATAATCAGTTTTACATTGGGGGTTTTTCTGTACCTTGTATAGGCATAAGGTATCATAAGCAGCTCACCGTGCCAGCAAGCCATAATAAAGTTTTCATCTCCTAAATCTTTTGGAGCATGAAACTCTTTTTTGTTTGTAAGGTATAAAATCCTAATCACCAAAGAACCCAAAAAGGGAACAATGATGAGTGCCAAAGCACGAAAGAACTTTTTAGCCAATAACTTCACCGGTTAAAATGGTTCTTCCTATAGAGGTGATCTTCACATCTCTAAACTCACCTAAGAGTTCATCAGAACCTTTTACTTTGATGATGATGTTGTTATCACTTCTACCTGAGACATAATAATCATGAAGCAGATCTTCAAAATAGACTGTGTAAACATTGCCTAGAAGTTTTGCATTTTTTTCATCAATGATTTGAGTATGAAGATTTTGCAGTTCTGTGAGTCTTGCGGACGCCACATCTTCATCTACTATATTCGTAAAGGCTTCTGCTTCCGTTTGCGGACGTGGAGAGTACTTAAAGGAAAAAATCTGATCAAAACGCACTCTTTTCATAACATCGAGTGTTTCTTGAAAATCTTCATCGCTCTCACCCGGAAACGCTACAATAATATCGGTACTTATATGAACATCAGGCACCATACTTCTGAGCTTTTGCACACGGTTTAAAAACCACTCTTTTGTGTAACCGCGTTTCATATCTTTTAAAACTTTACTTGAACCGCTTTGCAGTGGCATATGCATAGATTTACAGATTTTTGGATTTTTTGCAAACTCTTCGATAAACTCATCATCCATATGAAAAGGGTGTGGCGAGGTGAAGCGGATACGCTCAAGTCCCTCTATTTTGCTCAATCGTCTGAGAAGTTCTGTAAAGTTTACCTTCTCATGCTCACCGGAGAAACGGCGACCGTAGTTGTTGACATTTTGTCCGAGTAAAAAAACCTCTTTGGCACCACTATTAACCGCACGCTGCGCTTCTTGAACAATAAGTGCATCTGGTATGGAGACCTCATCACCTCTTGTTTTTGGAACGATACAAAAAGTACATGCTTTATCACACCCTATCGAGATGTTGATATAGGCTTTATACTTTGATGTACGAAAATCTTTAAAAGCAAACTCACTCTCATCGTAGTTGATATCTATCTCAACAGCTTTGTCTTTGTGGAGCACTTCTGTTATTTTAGAAACATTTCTCGCACCGAGCACAAAACTGACATACGGTGCTCTTTTGATGATCTCATCTCCAAGATGAGAAGCGGTACAACCACAAACACCTATCTTGGCATCTGGCTTTTTCTTTTTGTTAAATCCGCCCAGTTCCGAGAAGAGCTTATGTACAGGTCTCTCTCTCACCGAGCATGTATTTATCAAAATCAGGTCGGCATTTTCGAAATTATCTATCACTTCATAGTTCTCTTTCTCACTGAGCTCTGCAATCATATGCTCAGTATCACGAGAGTTCATAGCACAACCTAAAGTTTCAATAAATAACTTTTTTGACATCTGTTTTCTCTAGCTTATGATGTGTACTTGGTACATATACTCATTATCTGACAATCCAAATTTCACTTCATTCATGTAGAAGCTTTTCCCTTTAGCTTCAAAATAATCTTGAAGTTCAAGAAGGTCTTTGTGTGAATTTTCTCTATCAAAATAGAAGATAACACTCCCCTCTTTCTCTACGCTTTGCTCAATCTTTTCAAGATCCGCTTTTTTAGGTTTTGCATTGATATCTGCTCTTGCAAATTTTAAATCCATAGTTCTTTCCTTAGTTTAATTCGTAAAAATGTTTATACAACATAAAAGTGTTGCATTATAGACAAAATCTACTAAAAAACGTATTAAGGTGATATTTTAAAGCTCACTTTATAGATTTTGGATATAATTTCATCACTTCATAAGAAATCTCACCACATATTACATTTTATTTTTTATGAGACGACTTTCAAAGGATACAATAATGGAAAAAATTCTCGATATTGCAGAAGCAATCGCACACGAAAAAGGGCTGCAACCGGACTCTGTAGTAGGTGCGCTTAAAACTGCATTTATACAAACTGCCAAAAGGGTCATCGATCCAAAATTTGCTTTTGTTGCAGAGATAGATGATGACACTAAAAGTATAAAAATAATTCAAACGATTACCGTAGTTGCTGATGATGATGAAAGACTTCAAGACGAGGAGATCGCCCCTGCATACATCTCCATAACAGATGCAAGAGAGTATGATGATCAGGTTGAGCTTGACGATCAACTCCAAATAGATCACGATCTTGAAGATTACGGTCGAACTGCCGCATCTTCGCTTCACCGTGAGATTGAGTACCATGTACAAAGACTTGTAGAAGATGAACTGTACAACAAATACAAATCAAAAATCGGTACTTTGGTGAGTGGCCGTGTCACAAGAGTAGATGCGCAAAACTCTACCTATATAGAAGTTGATGAAATTCGTGCCGTATTACCTATGAAAAGTCGTATAAAAGGTGAGGTTTTTCAAGTTGGCGACCATATTAAAGCAGTTGTTAGACGTGTTAACATGGACAAGGAAAACGGGATCCAGATCGAACTCTCACGTACAAGTCCAAAATTTTTAGAGGAGCTTTTGGCATTGGAAGTTCCAGAGATCGGAGATGGTGCCGTCATCATTGAAAAATCTGCCCGTATCCCTGGTGAGAGAGCAA
>JALUKO010000142.1 GCA_027056525.1 Helicobacteraceae bacterium
CTGTAGGGATCTTGAAAAACTTCTGAAACTCTTGAGGCAATGATCTCACCGTTCAAGGGTTTGAGGTTGTTAAGTATTAACTCAAAAAGTGTACTTTTTCCTGCCCCACTCGCTCCTACGATCGCTTTGAGTTCCCCTTTTTTTAAAGAGAGTGAAAAGTTATCATAAAGTAAGGTCTCTTTCGTATATCCAAAAGAAAGATCACTGACTTGAAGTACCCTCTGCAAAGATCAGCTCTTTTTGAGTGCAAAATAGCACTTCGCCAAGTGTCTGTAAAGTACTTCAGGCTTTATATCACCATTTTCTTCCCAGATACGTTTCATAACTACATTGTCCTCTTCACCATCCCATATTTTCATATAGGTACCCTCTTTATAACCATTATCCTGACGGAACTGATTGAGAATATTTTTTCCAACATAAAGTTTATAAAGTGTATGTAGATCAAGTCCACTCATCACTACGAGATCGAAAAAAGCATTGATAAGTGCATCAAGATCACTCTCTTCTTTTTTCAAAACAAGACACATGATATCTTCAACTTTTGCGATCACTTCTGTATCTGTCGCATACGTATGATTTTCAGTATCTATTTTTGAGAAGCTTGGAAGTGCCACAATATTAAGTGCCATATCTTCTATATTGCCTTTCATATTTCGAGTGTAGTCTTCTATAGCTAAACTCATAATAAAATGCCACACATCTACCACTTCGATTTGCAGGTTATCCCAGTCCGGTTCCTGATGGATACTTTTCCAGTGCTTCCATGCAAATGAGTCGATCATCTCTGCACACTCCATGTAGATACACCGCTTCCAGTTTATTTTTTTGCCATTTTTTGTAACGCCATCTGTCCACTTTTCTCCATTTGTTGCATCATTAAGCTGTGCTTGGAGCTGTAACATGAGTAAAATTTTGTCCATGAGATTCTCTTTATAAATTTAATTTTGATATTTTACCTAATATGCTAAAATTCCCCACTTAAACAAAGAGACTAATATATGAAAAGAATCAACTGCAGAAGATGTCAACACTACTTTGTTACCTGGCAGGCCGGCAAACCTCACGGTTGCAAAGCCTACGGATTTAAATCTGCCCAAATCCCTTCAATGGTAGTTTTTCAAAGTTCAGGAAGTGAGTGTGCCCTGTTTACTCCAAAGAACCCTAGCAGTTGCAAATAGGGCTACCCTTTTTCCCAAAGAATTTTTTTACCAAATCCGAGTCTGTTATCTGTGAGCTTGAAAAACTCTACTTTTATACACCAAAGCTTGGGCATAAGAGCACGAGAGTAGGGAAACGTTGTAAAATAAAGTTTCTCCAAAGAGCTGTTTTGCATTGCCTCGAATCTGCCTCTAAATTGTAAACCCTGTATATGAGAGACCTTGGAAGTTTCAAGTACAATAGTACCGGCGACTTGTGGATTTTTCTTTATATGTTCTATATGACGCGTATCATCAGCACTGGCGATGACAAAACAAAGGCTCTGCTTCTCAAATGCGTAAAACAGATTGCAGGCACTCAGCTCATTATCTGCATATGTAGCCATACTCATAACATGGTGTGCATCGATAAAAGAAAATATCTTTTGAAGATCTTGACTCATTGAATAATTTTAAACAAATAGTTCTCAAGACCCTCTGCATCTGTTATATCTCTTTTATCCAGCATCATCTTGGCAAGTTCATCATAGGAGAGAACCTCGTACATCTCCATAGGACTCGTTATATTGTAATAACTTTTCATAAACTCAAGCAAAGCTTCAAAGTTATCACCTTTTTTATTTCTGTATTTTTTAAACTCTTTAAATTCATCCCAGTTAATTCGTATCACTCGCTATCCCCACATCTTTTTTTAAGAGCACTCTCTAAGAGCTCAAGTATCTGTGACATTCTATCATCACTCACAGCAAAATTCAACCTCATAAACTGACTTCCGCTTCTTCCAAAGGAGAGTCCCGCATTGAGACCAAGTTTTGCCTCTTGTATGAAAAACTCCCTGAGTTCTTTATCCCTTAAACCCATGCCACTACAATCGAGCCATGCAAGATAGGTTGCTTCTATGGGTGTGACCCTGATCACTCCATACTTTTCACACACAGCACTCAGCCTTAAAAAATTTTTATAGAGATGTTTTTTAAGATCTTCCAGCCATGCGCTGCCTTCACTATAGGCTCTTTCAAAAGCAACATGGCTCAACACACTTCCCTGAGCAAAATGGATACGTTCATACACCTCTAAAAAACGCTCTTTGAGCTCTTTGTTTTGGATCACCACACTGCTCATGGCAAAACCTGCCATATTAAAAGTTTTACCGACTCCTATAGCACTGATTGTGATCTCTCTGGCTTCTTTGGAGAGTGAAGCAAAAGGTATATGTTTATTTGGAGCATAGACAAGATCTGAATGTATCTCATCTGCAAATACTACAATATTGTGCTCTAAACACACTTGCAGTACCTGCTCTAACTCCTCTTTCTTCCAGGCTCTTCCAACAGGATTGTGTGGTGAACAGAGTAAAAGCAGTTTTGTTTTGTCATCTATTTTTGATATGAGATCCTCTATATCAAAAGTATAGTGCAGGTTCTCATCTTGTTTGAGTGGATTAAAAAGCACCTCTCTTTTTGCTCGTTTGACACTCTGAAAAAACGGTGGATAGACCGGTGTTTGCACTATCACCTTATCACCCTGCTTACTAAAAGCCTCAATGGCAACACTCATAGAAGCGACAACAGAGTGAGAATAGATAAAATCCTGAGTCTTAAACGTAACACCGTGCTGTGTTTGCATCCATTGTGCCTGAGCTTCAAAAGCACTCTTTGGCACCTCCTCATAGCCCACTACGGGATGCTCTAGTCTTTTTTTGACGGCTTCAAGAACAAAAGGGGGAGTATCAATATCCATATCTGCCACCCAGACAGGGATAACATCTTGTGTGCCAAAAAGCTCCTTTCTTAGAGTGTATTTTTCAGCATTACTCCCCTCTCTTTGTGTGGAGCTGCGAAAAGTGTAACTCATCTCTTTTTCCAAACACTGACTTCTGAGATACTATGCTGAAACTTTCTTTTTGTTTCTTTGATGACAAACTCCAAATCTTGGGTGTGAATAAGTTCAAATTTTTCACATAAAAGCTCTTTTAGCTTCTCTAAGGTGTGTATCTCATTACCCTCTTCATCTTTATATCCACCGATCCAAAACTCTTTTTTTGTAGAGCTTTCTTGCCAGGTATATGGAGAAGCTATCACTAAAATACCCTCATCGTTGAGTCTTTGCTCAATGCCATCTAAGAAGAGTCTTGGGTTATAGAGTCTGTCTATAAGGTTTGTAGCCATTAGCAGATCATACGAGGTGAAGTTTGGTTTTAGGTTACATGCATCCCCCTGCCAAAAAGAGACTTTTTCTTTGATCTCACTAAAGCCAAGCTCTTCAATACTAACTTTTTTATACTCTTTTATCTCCCCCTCTACCACACTGCTGTAAGCAACATAGCCCTGCTCTTTGAGTTTGACTCCAACACCTATGAATCTGGCAGAAAAGTCAATACCCTCCACCTCATCAAATTCACGGGCAAGCTCATAGGTGGCCCTACCCGTAGCACATCCAAGATCAAGGGCTCTGTTTTTTCTTTTGGCGTACTTTAGGGAGAGTTTTGCCATCTCCTGTGCAAAGTTCTTCACACCGAAGTACTCCCCTCCATACTGAAATTCACAATATTGGGAAACAAGCTCATCCGACTCGTAAATATCATCACTTGAATTCTCTTTTTTGTTCGATATCACATACCTGAATCCTGAAAACTGAGGGAAATGTTTGCGAAAAGCATAACGGGAATGCTTCATGATCAAGTTGCCGCTACTTGCCCAAGACGAGCCTAAAATAAGTGCATGTTTTTCGTCAAATGTGGGCACTGAAAAATCATCATATGCCTCATGCACCTCAAACCCTTTAAAGCCCCGTATCGGTGTGCGGCTCCACTGCCATACATTCCCAACAACATCATAAATACCGTTGAAGGAAAACTCATTGACAGGGCACGGTGATGCATAATGGTAAAAATTCAAATTGGCTCTGCTTTCATGAAATTCAGGAAGATCTTGTAATGACGCATAGTTATATACTGCTCTGTATTCTGCTTCACTTGGAAGCGTATACTCACGACCTTCTTGTTGTGACTTGTAGCGACAAAATGCTTCTGCTTCCAAAGCGTTCACCTCTACAGGCCAGTCAAGTGGCAAGGGTATCTCCTGTGCCAAAGTTCTGTAAAAAAAGTCGTTTTGCTTTTTCACCCAAAATACAGGATGCTTTGCAGCGCTTCTATCTAAAAAGTTTTGCCCCTCTTCATCCCAGTACTCTTTTTTATCATAGCCTCCATTATGTACAAACTCCATAAATTCACCATTACTGACTAAAAACTTTGCCACTTCAAACTCTTGTACATCCTCTTCATAGACTCCGTACTCATTGTCCCAGCCATAAAGATGATGTGATTTTTCTTTTCCAAGTTTAATATGTTGTGCTTCTATTTTGAGCATCTCATTGTGAGGTGCTTTTGATGTATGGTTGCATATTTCAAACCCTTCAACCTCCTTGACAAACTCCAGTGGCATTTGTGTATGAAGCACCAAAGAGGTCTCAATATGAATTCGTTCATGCTCAATCCCCATCAGGATGACCCACATGTGTGAGTCTTGTGTGATTGGAAGATGCAACGGCAGTGTATCGATCAGTTCATCTACCAAAGCTCTGACTTTGTTTCTGTACTCCCTGACATCTTGAACTTTTGGCCATGTATAGTTTGAGGAGTTTACATCATCCCACGCCATCTCATCTACGCCAACTGCAAAGATAGACTCAAAGTCCGGATTGATTCTATCTTTTATGATTTTCATATTGACAAGTTTGTTAATGAAAAATGTTGCCGTATGTCCAAAATAAAAGATCATCGGATGACGTGTAGGTTCCGATTTTTTATAAAAAACACTATCATCTTTTAAGCTCTCAAAAACCTTCTCATACAAGCTAAAAGTGTTATGAAAATATGCCTTGATCTCTTTGCGCTTTTGCTCCACGCTCGTACCTTCAAGCGTTACCGGGTATAGACTTAGTTTACTCAATTTTGTGCCCCTGCATTGTGTTATAATCATTATATGAAAATTTATCAAAGTAATCTATTAAAAAATTTTAAAAATATCACACATGCTTTTACAACTAAGGATGGCGGAGTAAGTAAAGCACCCTATGCCACACTCAACCTTGCTTTTCATGTAGGCGATACAAGTTCAGATGTGGAACACAACCACCAGCTTTTGGCACAACACCTGAAATATGAAAAAAACTCCCTTATCCATATGAAGCAGATCCACTCCTCACATGTCCATAAAGTGCTTGACACTGACAACTTTGAGTCTCCACACAAGTGCGATGCTCTTATAACAGATAAAAAAGAGACACCCCTTATGGTGATGGTTGCTGATTGTGCTCCCATACTTTTTTATGATCCGATCAACAGAGTGATAGCGGTAGCCCATGCGGGCCGCGAAGGGGTATTTCAAAACATAGTCAAAAAAGTACTCGATATGTTTTTTGAGGAGTATAACTCAAAAGCAAAAAACATCTATGTGAGTGTCGGTGCCAATATCAAAGTATGTTGTTATGAAGTTGGGTATGAGATTGTTGAGCAAGCAAAAAAACTTGGGATGGAGTATGCGCTCAAAAAACAAAAGAGTGGTTTTTTTCTTGATATCAATGCTATTGTAAAAAAACAACTTCTCAAAGAGGGAGTAACCCACGAACACATTGAGTTTGCAGATGAGTGCACCTGCTGTAAAAGAGAAACATATTTCTCCTACAGAGCAGATGGAACTACAGGAAGATTTTGTGGAGTTATAATGCTACAGTAATTCTGTTACTCTTTGTGCCAATTGTTGTGGAAGCAACTTGAGTGATTCCTCGATTAAATGTGTACTTCCATGTGTTATAAATGCATCTTCATACTCAAAGCTCGTAACGTGTACATCAAGAATCTTCTGTTGTGCCAAAAACTCTAGTAAGGCACTTCCCACACCACCCATTTTTGCACTATCTGAGAAAACAAACCATTTTTTATGTCTTTGAGCCATCTCAAGCAGAGTATCTTCATCCAAAGGTTTCACAAAACGAAGATCTAAAATACTGACGCTCTCATCTATAAGTTTGGATGTCTCATAGGCGCGCCCCACTCCGTTTCCGTAACCGATAAAAAGTATGTTGCCCTCACGTGATTGCAATAATTGTGACTTTGCCAACTCAAAAGGTTCTGACACGGGAAGATCTGTTTGTGTAAAAGAGCCTCTTGGATAACGCAGGGAACAGGGATGCTCATAAACGGCAGCAAATGCCATCGCCTGATGGAAAGATTTTTCATCACGAGGGGCAAAAAGCGTCATGTTTGGAACAGCTCGTAAAAAGCTTATATCAAAGACACCCTGATGTGTCTCTCCGTCTTCACCGACGATTCCGGCTCTATCAAGTGCAAAAACAACCGGAAGGTCCATAAGACAGGTATCGTGGATCACCTGATCATACCCACGCTGTAAAAATGTTGAATAGATGGTACAAAAGGGCTTATAACCCTCTTTGGCAAGTGCTGCCATGGAAGTAACAGCGTGTTGTTCCGCAATGGCAACATCCCAAAAACGATCAGGATAGTGTTCCATAAGTTCACTGAGCCCTGTTCCGCTTGGCATTGCCGCTGTAGCACCAACGATCTTCTCATCTTTTTTAGCTAAATGGATCAAAGCTTCTGTATATATCTGCGTAGCACTCTTGGAGGTGGACTTTTTAGCCGAGTCACCGCTACTGATATCAAAAGGACCGACACCGTGCCATTTTTCCTCTTTACCTTCAGCGATCTCATAGCCTTTGCCTTTAATAGTCTGAGCATGGACAATAACGGGCTTACCGAGGTTTTTAGCTGTTTGCAAGATCTCTATCAAAGACCTTAAATTGTGCCCATCGACCGGTCCTATGTAGTCTATCCCCATCTCTTCAAACATAATACCCGGAGTCACCAGTTTTAAAGACTCTTCCATTCTTTTGGCAATATAGTGTGCGCCATCACCAAAATTATCAACAAAATTTTCAGTATGTTTTTTGAACTTCTGATAAAATGGAGATGCCATAGCACAACTGAGCATTCTACTCACCGCACCTATAGGTTTTGCGATAGACATCTCATTGTCGTTGAGAATGATCACCATAGGGTATTTTCTATCACCGAGTTCATTTAAAGCTTCATACACCATACCTGCGGTCATCGAACCATCACCTATCATCACAACAGGTATCCGACTTCCCTCTTCACCTTTAAGCTCAATAGCTTTTGCCGCACCAACCCCCAGTGAGATAGACGTAGAACTATGTCCTGCAACAAAATAGTCATCTTCACTTTCACTAGGCTTTGTATAGCCGCATAAACCGCCAAACTGGCGCAGGCTTTCAAACTTTTCCCATCGTCCGGTTAAGAGTTTATGTGCATACGACTGATGAGAGACATCAAATATAAAAGGGTCTTTTTTGCTGTCAAACACTTTGTGCATTGCAACGATTAACTCAGTTGCCCCCAAAGTAGAGCTTAAATGCCCACCGTTTTTACTTACGACTCTTAAAATTTCAGCACGAATATCTTTACAAAGTTTTTCTAACTCTTCAACTGTATATGACTTTATATCCATTTATTTTTAACCAATCTCTTTCTTATTCGCTTAACGCGGCTCTTTTAACCCGCTCAAATCTCTTTGATATCTGAGCATCAATATTTCCTGCATCACTCATGGCTATAACACCACCCGGGCTTACAGCAGTGTCTGAAACAACTTCCACATGTTCTAGTGAACCGATCTCTTGAGAGAGTGCACCGTGATCTTGAGGATTCACCTTCAAAGTAATTTTAGAAGCACTTTGTAACTCTTTTATAAGTTCATTGCCCAAAATCTTCGCTACTTCCGAAGATGACTCGCTCACTTCCTTGGAGACAACCTCTTGTGCAATATCCAAAGCCGCGACTACAAGCTCATTTTTGATCCCCTCAAGTGCTTTTTCATACTCTTTTGCACTTTCTTCTAAAGTTATAACAGAAGCAGAAAGCTGTTTTATAGCATTTTGATAATTGGACTCATTCTCTTGCAAGGCTTGCACTTTTCCCGCTTCTACACCCTCATTGAAGGCTTCTGTTTTTGCTCTTTGAAGCTCTGCTTTATATTCCTCTTCTTTCTCTTCAAGCTTCATTTGTAGTTTAATGAAGTTTGAACTCATCTCATCTGTTTTATGTAAAAGAGATTCGATCAAAGAGTCTTTAGAGCTTTGACTCATTGCACTCGAGTCTATATCTGTTGTTCTTCTTCGAGGGTTGTTCTCTTCGGTAAACTCTTCAAGCTCCGAACTTTTCTCCTCGGTACTTGGATGGTGCTGCTCCTGTTTTTTAGAGCCTACTGCCAAAACCTTAAAATTGTACTTATCTATTTTGTGGGTCTTGAGTCTTTCGTTTGAAATCACTGTCGCCATTGCTAGTCAACCATCTCTTCAGAAGATCCCATTTGAATGGTACCCGCTTCTGCCAGTCCATTCACGATCTCTACGATTTTTCTTTGTGCCGCTTCAACATCTTTCATCTTCACTGCTCCAAGGAATTGCATCTCTTCTTCAAATGCTTCTCTAGCACGCTCACTCATAGCAGAGAAGAATTTCTCTTTGAGCTCTTCAGGAGCAGATTTGAGTGCTAACATCAACTCTGCTTTGTCCACTGCTTTTAAAATTTCAGCGATCGCATTTTTATCAAGTGTAACGATATCTTCAAATGTAAACATCATCTCTTTAATAAGAGTTGCCAACTCTTCATCAACCTGTTCAATTTGTGAGAGTGTAGATTTGGAAGATTTTGCGCCAAGACGGTTAAAGACATCCGCAACAGCACGTGGTCCACCGACCTCAACTTTATATGAAGCAAGAGACTCTAGTTTTGATTCAAGAACAGCTGAAACTCTTTTAATAACAGAAGGAGATATATCTCCAAGTTTTGCCATACGCATTGCTACTTCTGAACGTAGGTCATCAGGAAAATATTGAAGCGTATCTGCCGCCTCTGTTGCGTCCATATGTGCCAAAATCAACGCAATGGTCTGAGGGTGTTCATTAACAATAAAGTCTGAAAGCTGTTGAGGCTTGATCTTTGAAAGATACGAGAAATTTTGGGTATTTTGCATACTTTTTGAAAGTTTCTCCAATACCCTTTTTGCCTCCTCGGCTCCAAGTGTTCTATAGAGCAATTCTCTTGCATACTCCATACCACCGGTTGTAAGGAACTGTCCTGATTGAAAGATGGCATGGAACTCTTCTAAAATCGCCGTTGCGATCGCTTTATCTATAGTTTGATTGCTTGCTATATATTTTGAGACTTCCGTAATAGCATCAACACTCATATTGGCAAAAATCCCGGCTGTTGCTTCCTCGCCCAATTGAAGCAGTAAAATAGAGATTTTCTCTGCCATTCCCATTTCATCAAAAGCAGCCTGTTGTGATGGAGATAAATTCATGACGTCGCCTTTTCTGGTTTCACGGCAGCATTTCCACCTTCAGCTTCTTCGGTAAGAAGGGCCTGAAGCAGTGCTGCGATCTCTTCTGGAGTATCCTCAGCCATGGTTCTGACTTTTTCTAAAAGAACATCGTGTTTGAGTTCATCTTCATTGAAGCCCTCTCCAACACCAAGTTGCTCTTCAACTTTTTTACGCATAGCCTGCACTTTTTCAACAAGATCTTCCTCTTCATCATCCTCTATATCGAGTACAGGTTTTGCAAGTTCATCTTCCTCTTTTGATATCTCAAGCATTCTTTCTGCAAAAGGAGAGATGATTTTTTTGTACACAATAAAGAGTAAAATCAGAACAAAAAGGTACTTAAACAATCCGGAAAACGGTGCCAAATACGTTTCGCTAAATGCCAATGCTTTGTTTACTCCGCTTACACCCTCTGGAGTAGCTTCTCTTGTAAACTGCAGGTTTTTGACACTTATCTCATCACCCCTTTGCTCATCAATACCAATAGAGCGACTCACAAGTGATGTAATGGCCTGTAGTTCTGCTTCATCTAAACTTTCATACTCTACTTCTTCAGTTGTGTTGCCGTTTTCATCAACTTTTTGTTTATATTTTCCATCTACCAAAACTGCGGCTGTTATACGCTTGATTCTTGCGAACTGTGACTTTGTAGTTGAGACTGTTTTTCCAACTTCATAATTGGTAGTTCCCGTATTTTTCTCATACTTTTCACTGGTTTTATTGCTTGAGAGTCCCTGAACAGGACCTATATTGCTTACAGTTCCTGGCACACCTCCAACCTCAGCCGGCTTTGCTCCTTCTCGCTTCTCTTCACTGATCTGCTCACTTCTAACAACATTTTCAGGATCGTAACTTTCAGAAGTTGAGTTTTTCACAGAAAAATCAAACTCAATCGTAACCTGAGCAACCACTTTGTCCTTGCCGCCTACAAAAGGTGAAAGTACTTCTATAATTTTCTTTTGTCTTTTCTTCTCTTCTTTGCTTTTATATCTTTGCTGCACAACTGAGAGTTCACCCATTTGGCTCATCTCATCGTTGTCACCGAGGGTTTCGCCATCACTGCTGACAAGTGTTACATTCTCTGCTGTGAGTTTTGCAATAGCAGCCGCAACCAGATTTTTTATACCGCGTATCTGCTTGCTTGAGAGGACCCTGCCATCAACCAAAGTCACCATAACAGAAGCAGTAGGATCTTGCTGTTTTGAGACAAAAAGAGTATCTTTTGGAATAGCTAAAGAAACACTCGATGACTCTATAGGGCTTAGAGAGTTTATGGTGCGTGAGAGTTCACCCTCTAAGGCGCGAAGATATTTTATATTTTGATCAAAACTTGTAGCTCCAAACTCTTGGTTATCAAAAAGTTCAAATCCGACACCGCTGTCTTTTGGAATCCCCATAGAAGCAATGGCTATGCGCTGTTTATAGACAACCTCTTTTGGAACTTTAATAACATTGTTGTCAAGCAACTCGTATGGGATATTTTCTTTTTCCAACTGCTCAACAACTTTTGCCGCATCTGAAGAACTTAATGAATCAAAGAGTACTTCATACTTTTTATCGCTTCCCTGTTGTGCCGAATATACAACCAAGAATATTAAAAAAGCAATAATCCCGACAATAGCCGCAGCGATGATGATACGTTGCTGTTTTGTTAACTTAGAGTAAAGTACAACTAACTGTGAAAAAAGTACCTTAAAATCCATCAAATTCCCATCTAAACTACATTAATTCTGAAGCAAGTTCAAAAAAACGTGTATTTTGCTCTTTCGTTCCAACTGTTACTCTTATTGCATTGAGCCCGTAACCACTTAAGTCCCTTACTATCATCCCTCTTTGTAAAAGAGCATCTGAAAGCTGTGTAGAATTTTGTGAATTATTCAGGCATAACGTTACAAAATTTGTATAACTCTCTATTATATCTATTTTCTGTGTATTTGCAAACTCTTCATAGCGTTTCATCTCATCAAAATTGCGAACTATACATTTATCTACAAACTCCGTGTCTTCAAGTGCTACACTTGCAGCTTCAAGCGATAAAGTCGTAATGTTAAAAGGTGGTCTAAGTTTGTAAAGTTCTTTAATGATTTTCTCATTAGAGA
>JALUKO010000143.1 GCA_027056525.1 Helicobacteraceae bacterium
CCGGAGAAAAAGGTATTTAGGAAGTGGTTCTCTAAAGCTGTGAACCTGCTTTTCATGCTTTTTTGATGCTGTTTCATTCTCTTGCCTTTAAGTTAGCCTCTGCTGCTTTTGCAACATTTTCATCTGCATCTTTAAGAAGCTCTTGTAGTATCTTTTTGGGGGCAGCACTATTTTCTGCAAGTCTCATACGCACCATTTTGTCTGCATCATTGACTAAGATATTTAAAATTTTAACCGGTGTTGCCGGGTTGCCTGAGAGGCCGTCTCTAACGATTTTTTCATCACTGAAAAATTTTTCAAGTATTGAGGGGGGTGTTGTTGGGTTTGTGGCAACAAGTGCACGCACGAGATTGACATCATCTTGTGCTAATGTACTCAGTACATCTTGTGGGGTATGAGGGTTTTTAGCAACCGCCCAGCGTGCACCCATATCTGCTTCATTAACAGCAAGATCTCGTAAAAGTTCCACCATCGTTTCACTGTACTCTTTATCTCTATTATAAACAGAGGTTCTCAGACTCAGATTCATTGCTACCTGTCCAACAAGCTCTTTATGATCTTTAAATGAGAAGTAGATTTTTTTAACACTTTCAATATCAAGTGTTCTATCATCTAAGGCCTCTATGAGCGTATCTGTATCTTTATTGTTTATTGCATTATCTATATGATGTTCTAGCACGTTGTACCTACTTAGTGTAATTAATTTGTGATAATATATCGAACAATTACTTTTTGTACTCTAAAAGTTGATTCTAATTATTAAATTTAAGAGTTGTTTTTAAAAGTAAAAAAAATGAATTAATAATAATATTTAATGTTAAATATATAAATTGGTGAGTGTGTTTCGTTTAGTAATGAAGTTGTGTGATATTATTGTGATTTAATACTTGCGTAAGAGTCGAGAGCCTATAATGAAGAGGTAATTTCGTTAAAATATAATTCAAATAGCTATGAGCAGTCGTTTTGCTTGTAGACTGTATTGGGCTATAGAATTAAAATAAGGAGCACGAATGAAAAAATTGCTAAAGACATTAGTTGTTGCAGCAACAGTAACATTTACACCTTTTATAATAGCTAGTGAAAATGGAAATATCTTGGGATCTGCTGAAGCAGAGATGGCAGCGGTACAAAAAGGGTATGCCAACGAAGATATTTTGATTTCTGCAGAGGAAGCTATAAAATTAATAGGCAAAGATAATGTTATGTTTGTTTCCGGTGATACAGAAGATGTATATAAACTTGGACACATAAAAGGATCGGTATCGATGTATGCACACCATTTGCATCATTCAGATATTACCGGAACAATGCATTGTGCACCTCTATATAGATGTATTGATGATGCAGAAGCGTATATAGGTTCAAAAGGTATTGATAACAATACCATGATCATAGCTTATGATGACTTTAAAGGACCAAATGCTACAGGTGTTTACTCGTTCTTTACGAGTTATGGACACAAAAATATTAAAATACTCAATGGCGGTCGTGCAGCTATTATGAAAATTGATCCGGCACAGATCAAGTACGATGCTGTAAAAGCTGAAGCGAAAAAAGTAAAAAGAAAGGCAAAACCTGCAAAGAAAAAACTTAAAAAAGCCAAAAAAGGCAAGATAGAGTTGAGTGATGCAGAGATAGCTGAACTCAAAGCAATTGTAGCACAAAGCAATAAAACGATCAAAAAGCTTAAGAAAAAAATGAAAGCAATGGAAAAAGATCTTATGGTGGTTAAAGGTGAAGAGCATGTAGCACCAAGAACCTATAAGATAGATAAAAACAACATTGACTTTACAAATATCGCGGCAAAAGAGGAAGTAGCACATGCGATGAAAGATATCCTCAAAAATGGAGAAAACTCTCAGTATGTGATTATCGATTCACGTGCAATGAGTGAGATCATCGGTGAGCGTAAGATGGATAATGTTGCCCGTGGCGGTCATGTTCCCGGTTCAAAGTTTATCGAATGGAATAAAATCTCTGACTTAAAAAATAAAAAATCATTCAAGTCAGCGCAAGAGTTAAAAGCAGTATATGAAAAATATGGTGTGGATAAAGATAAAACAATCTATGCATACTGCATGGTTGGTGCAGGTCGTGGCTCTGAACACATAACAGCATTAAAACTTCTTGGATATAAAAACGTTAAAGTATTTACAGGTAGTTGGGATGTTTGGGGTAATGATATGAACTTACCGTTAAAAAGATAAGGAAGAGGTTTACAATATGACAAAAGTTATGAATAATAAGCGTAGAAATTTCCTTAAAGTTTCAGGGATGACTGCTGCGTTGGTTGCTTCTCAAGGCAGCCTTTTTGCAAAAACAGATGTAATAAGTGTTGAAAACGGTAAAAATGATTACCCAAACACAAGCTACACAGAAGAGATGTATAGAAATGAGTTCTCTTTTACTTATGGTAAAAAAGAGGAGCACGGTTTTGCGTACCATTGTGTAAACTGTCAAGGGAACTGTGCGTGGGAAGTTTGGTCGCACAACGGTGTTATCACCCGTGAAAACCAATCAGCCCGCTATCCGGTGATCAATGCTAAAATACCTGACTTTAACCCTCGTGGATGTAACAAAGGTGTTCAGCACTCGCAAGTGATGTACCAAAAAGATAGAATCCTTTACCCAATGGTTCGTACCGGTGAGCGTGGTGAGGGGAAATGGAAACGAGTGAGCTGGGATGAAGCTGCTGAGAAGATTTGTCAAAATATTTTCGATACGCTGACAGATCCTGAGCGTGGACCGGATAAGCTGATGGTTCATGCCGGTACCGGTCTTTTAACCGAGGGTCGTCGTGGTTCAGTGCTTCGTTTTTCCACACAATTGGGTGCAAACCGTATCTATCCGTCATCTTATCTTGGAGATATGTTCTCCGGTGCCGCTATTGCGTATGGTGAGGGTAATGTTGGTTGTACATGGGACTTTATGTATACGGTTGATACTGCTGTTATGTGGGGTGGTAACCCTTCTGTTTCGCGTATTCCGGATGCTCACTTTGTATGGGAAGGAAAGTACAATGGTGCAAAAATCATTGTCATCACTCCGGAGTTCAATGCAACGGCAAAATCAGCCGACCTATGGATCCCGATCAAAGCGGGTAGTGATAATATCTTGGCAATGAGTGTTATACAGACAATCTTGCAAGAGAAGCTTTATAAGCCTGAGTTTATGAAGCTTTATACAGACCTTCCGATGCTTGTAGATGTTAAAACGCAACAGATGATTCGTCGTACCGATATGGAACATACTGAAGATAAAGAGGAGCACCATGCGTGGGGTGAGCAGTTTTACTGTATGAACACCACTAGCGGTGAACCTTATCTTATGCCGGGTACAGAAACACATGAAAATCGTTCTCTGCGTCTTCCAAAAGATGTTGTTCCGGCACTAGAGGGTACTTTTACTATCACCGATGTTCACGGTCATACAAGAGAAGTAACCACTGTTTTTGAAATGCTCAAAAAATCAGCTGCAAAATTTGCACCTGAGACAACGCAAGAGATAACAGGGGTTCATCCAGATACGGTGAAACAACTGGCGCGCGATATTGCATTGCCAAAGGTTGTTGAGATCACTACCGGTTTTTCACTCAATAAGTACTTCAACGGTATGATGACCATTTGGAATATATCCTCAATTTGTGGTCTTACGGGTCGCATGGGGCCATACGGCGGATTAAATACCGAAAATGAATTCCAGCTTGCAGGTCTTGGAGCACTTTCAGGATTTAGCGGTAAATATGCTCCACGTTTTGGTTCCGGTTTTGTCGGTGAGTTTATGAACGGAAACGGGATGAAAACTTTCGATGAGTATTTTGAAGATGAAGATGTCAAGCGTGCCCAAAACGGGATGAGTAAAA
>JALUKO010000144.1 GCA_027056525.1 Helicobacteraceae bacterium
GTGTTGGTGTTATGGGAAGACTCAAAGGGATTTATACTTTTGGATCACACCTAAAACTGGCATGGACCATTTTGATAGGGTATATTGTTTCTGTCTGTGTTTGGTATGTACAGTTCGAAGTTCTAGGTCTTTATATCCAACATTAATTTAATTTATTGTATCCTTTCAAAACTTGAAAGGGTATAACCCTCTTAACGCCTATTTGGCACTACAAACTTTTTTTAAGGCATTTAAAATGACAAATGTTAGCATTATAGTATTAGATTTTGGTTCTCAATATACGCAACTTATAGCTCGTCGTCTTCGTGAAGATAAAATTTACTGTGAAATTCTTCCTTACCATACAAAAGTGCAAGATATCGCGGCAAAAAACCCTAAAGGTATCATCTTAAGCGGTGGTCCCTCTTCTGTTTATAGTAAAGATGCATATGAGGTTGATCAGGGTGTTTACTCTATGGGTATCCCTGTTCTTGGTATCTGTTACGGTATGCAAAGAATTGCTGTTGATTTTGGCGGCAGTGTTATCAGAAGTGATCACCATGAGTATGGAAAAGCGGAGCTTACAATATGTAACTATCCGGATCATACATCGCCTCTTTTTAAAGATTGTGATGATGAGAGAATTGTGTGGATGAGCCACTCAGACAGAGTCGATCAGCTTCCTGAAGGTTTTGAACCTATAGCAGTAAGTGACAACTCCCCTTATGCGGCGATAGCAAATGAGCAAAAACGTGTGTATGCTATGCAGTTTCATCCGGAAGTACAACACTCAGAAGAGGGTTATTTGATGCTTCGTAACTTTGCAAAAAACATTTGTGGTGTTACTGAGAAGTGGAAGATGGAACACTTCTTAAAAGAGCAGATTAAAAGTATCCGTGAAAAAGTGGGTGATGGAAAAGTTCTTTGTGGTTTAAGTGGAGGGGTTGACAGTTCCGTAGTGGCTGCGATGTTATATGAAGCGATCGGGGATCAGCTTGTGCCTGTTTTTGTTGACAATGGTCTTTTACGTAAAGGTGAGCGTGAACAGGTTGAAGAGGTATTTAAGATCAACCTGAAAGTGCCTTTGGTGGTAGTAGATGCCAGAGAGAGATTTCTTTCACAACTGGCGGGGGTGGATGATCCTGAGAAAAAACGTAAGATTATCGGGCACACTTTTATAGAAGAGTTTGAAAAAGAGGCGAAAAAACATGATGGGATCAAGTTTTTAGCGCAGGGAACACTCTATCCCGATGTGATTGAATCTATCTCAGTAAACGGCCCTTCAGAGGTGATCAAGTCACACCACAATGTCGGTGGACTTCCTGATTGGATGGATTTTGAGCTCATAGAGCCTTTACGTGAACTTTTTAAAGATGAGGTGCGTAAAATCGGACTCGAGCTTGGACTTCCAGAATCTATGATCAACCGTCATCCGTTTCCCGGACCTGGTCTTGCGATCCGCATCATGGGTGATGTAAATCCGCATGATCTGGATATCTTAAGAGAAGCAGATGTGATTTTGCTTGATGAGCTTAAAGCAAGTGGGTATTATGCAAAAACATGGCAGGCATTTGCCGTACTTCTGAATGTAAAATCGGTTGGTGTTATGGGTGATAACCGTACATATGACAATACTGTCTGTGTTCGTGTGGTTGAAGCGGTCGATGGTATGACAGCAACTTTTGCACACCTGCCACATGATCTGCTTGAGAGAATTTCAAGAAGAATTATCAACGAAGTTGACGGGATCAACAGAGTGGTGTATGATATATCAAGTAAGCCGCCTGCAACTATCGAATGGGAATAAGCGAAAGCTTCTCCCATGAAAGCAAATATCTATCTTTTTTCTATCTCTTCACACCCAGATGCTCACAGTGTAAGCGCACTCTCTGTTACTTTTTTTAAACCTGAAATTGATTTTTCACACTATGACTATCTTATCATCACATCAAAGCAGAGCAGTGAAGCTCTCAAGCAGTATGAAACACACGAGTATGTAAACAAAAAGGCTTTGTGTATCTCCAAGCAAAGCGCACTCTCATACCAAAAACTTGGAGGTGATGTTTTAGATATCGGTGGAGGTTATGGGGATAATCTTCTTTGTAAAATACAAGAGTTTTCAAAAGAGACACGATGGCTTTATCTAAGAGCTGAGGTGGTTGCTTCTGATTTTGTGTCATTAGCTCAAAAACAGGGCTATCACATAGATGAAAAAGTGGTGTATAAAAGTGAATGTTCCAAAGAGATACTGGAAGTTGCAGTAGAATCTGATGCTGTTTTGATCTTTACTTCACCATCGAGTTTGCGCTGTTTTTTACAAACGCACACTTTAACGTACTCTCAAAAGATCATAGTGATCGGTAAAACAACTGCAAAAGCTTTGCCGGAAGGGTTTGAGTGCCATATATCTGCACAAACAACTATACAAAGTTGTATAGACTTGGCAAAGAGTTTATGAAAAAGTTTGTAGATTTTTTTCTCTTTGTATTGTTAGGCTTTTTCTATGGAGCCTATGCAGGGGAAAATCTCGAGCCTGTTCTCTTTACCGGCACTTCTGTTGTTGCAAACGATAAACCCTACTATAAATACAAGCAAAACAATGTAGAGATCATCTACACTAAAGAGAACCTTCCTTTTGCCAAATATGCAGCTTCCATAGAGGAGCCGCTCAACAAAGATTATGAAGATATTTTCTCATGGAAACTTGACTCTACTCTTTATGTAGGGCTCATCTCCGATCATAATCAGATCGCCAACGGTTTTTCGACACAGTGGCCAAAAAACAATCAGATCAACTATATAGGGGGAACCCAGTATATAGACTACTTCTGTTCAACTTCATGGCTAGATACTTTGTTGTACCATGAAACAGCGCACAACTACCAGCTCAATATCAAAGCAAACCCTATTTCCCAAGCCTTGTATAAGCTCTTTGGAAACGGAACATTTATACTTCCTTTTCCCTATATCATCGTGCCAAATGTAACAGAAAACCCTTTTATGCTTGAGGGAAGTGCAGTTTTAAATGAGTCGTGGCACGGTAATGGAGGAAGACTTTATAGTGGACGTTTTAAAGCACAAACCATATTGCAGGCAAAAGCGGGTAAGATCAAAGCAAGTGATGTGTACAATGTAAAACTTGATTTTCCCTACGCTCAAAGAGCCTACATACAGGGTGGATTTTACAATCTTTATATGGCAGAGAAATATGGTCTTGAGAAAATCAACGGGTATTTTAAAGAGCACTCCTACGATATTCTATGGCCACAATTTACAAATGCCAGTATGCTCAGAAGTGCAGGTGTTGATTTTGAGCGCTCTTTAGAAGCGTTTGCAGATGAGTATGCAAAAAAAGCGCAAGATTTTATAAGTGCTTCCGGAGAGCTTCTGGGCTCTTCACAGTTTTTTTACTCCCTTGCAAGTGACAAGGATGAGATCTATTTCATAACAAATGAAACGGGCTACTCTACCCCCTCGCTACTTGTATATACTAAAAATCACGGCGAGATAAAGAGGTACAAAAAAAGCTGGCTTGGCGGTAAAGTAGTGAAAGTAGATGGAGAGTACTACACACAGGGAAGCAAGCATGTCTCAGCTACAAAGATATATCAAGGACTCTTTGACAGCGATGCATACATAAAAGAGGGTACATCTTCTAAAATGGTGCAGGGTTATCTCTCAGATAACACGATGGTCTATTTTGATGTTGCATCATCGTTTTTGCAGGCACAGTTGTATGTCGGTGATGAGTTTTATACACAAAGTAACTCTTCGGTTCTCGTTAAAGATGAAGATATTTACTATTTTGTTCAAAAAGAAAAAATAAGAACTCTTTACAAGAATAAATCGCCGCTTTACTCCTATGAAGGTTTTTACGG
>JALUKO010000145.1 GCA_027056525.1 Helicobacteraceae bacterium
ACATGGAGCACTCAAGAGCTTGAGCCCTATAAAAAGCTTATCGCACACAACAAAGTTCAGATGATCATGACGGCTCATGTTTTCAACACCAACATCGATCCAAAATACCCCGCAACACTCTCGTACAAAACAAACACCAAACTTCTCAGAGAGCAGATGGGTTATACCGGAGTTATCATAAGCGATGATATGCAGATGAAAGCTATCAGCAAGCACTACCCACTCAAGGAGGCTGTTACACTTGCCATCAATGCAGGGGTCGATATGCTTCTCTTTGGCAATCAGCTGGAGTCTCAAGATACCGACGAGCTTATCGATATTATCTTGAAGCAGGTCAAAAGTGGTGCGATCTCTCTCAAGCGTATCGAAGAGTCCAACAGACGCATAGAACTTTTGCATCTTCGTCCTCACATCATTCAAAAACCGATCGATTTTACTCCAAATCGTGTTGCGATGACTAAAGACTACATTCAACAGCACTACGGGCTCAAGGTCAAAGATATACACATAACTCCAAAGATCATTGTACTTCACTGGACAGCGGTGATGGACTTTGAGAGATGCTATAAACGCCTTAAGGGGGAGAAGCTCTTTAGTGATCGAGGTGATATTTCAGGTGCGGGAGCACTCAATGTCTCAAGCCACTTCTTAGTCAAACGTGATGGCAGCATCTACCAGCTTATGCCTGAAAATTTTATGGCACGCCATGTTATAGGGCTTAACTACTCAAGCATAGGTATTGAAAATATTGGCGGCGAGGGCAACACGCAAGAGGATCTTACACCTGCTCAGGTACAGGCAAACATCGCCCTTGTCAAATATCTTGCAGCCAAGTACCCAAGTATCACCTACCTTATTGGGCATCATGAATACAGAAGTATGGAAAACACCCCGCTTTGGCTCGAAAAAGATGCCGGCTACCGCACTGAAAAAGCAGACCCCGGCAAAAAGTTTATGAGTAATGTGCGAGCGGGTGTCAAAGAGTTGGAGTTAAAATCAGCAAATGAGTAGTGCTTTTTCATCTTTAGACTGGCTCATCTTTGTTGGCTATTTTGCTCTGCTTGGGATCTCCTCATACCTGCTTAGCAGAAAAAAAATCACTACCTCACGAGAGTACTTCATCAGTGCAAACTCCATGCCTATGCTCGGAGTTGCCGTCTCAGTTTTGGCAACTTCTCAATCTGCTGCTACTTTTTTAGGGGTACCTGAGTACTCCTACCTGCATGATTTTACCTTTGTTGGGTTTTACTTCTCTGCACTCCTTGGTGTTATTTTTGTTGCTTATGTACTCATCCCAAAGTTTTACGCCATGCAGGCTGTCACTGTTTATGAGCTTTTACAAACCCGCTACGGTGAGAGTGCAAAAAAACAAGCCGGTGTTATGTTTTTGTTTGGTCGCATCCTTGCAAGCGGGGCAAGACTCTACATAGGAGCTTTGGCAATTGCCATGATCCTCTTTGCCAACATAGAGTTTATGAGCGTTTGTATCTCTGTACTCATTTTGCTCTTTGGTGCACTTGTCTATACTTACTTTGGCGGTATCCGCTCAGTGATACTCAGCGATATCATCCAGGCACTCACCTATGTTGGAGCGGGTGTGGCGGTACTGCTTTTTCTGTACTTCTCACTACAAAACATAGATATATACCGGACACTCACTGAGGCACATAAGCTCAAAGTACTTGACACCTCTTTGGATGGTAAGTTCAGCATCATCGGACTTCTGAGTGGTTGGTTACTTCTCAATATTGCCGCTTTTGGACTTGATCAGGATATGACGCAAAGAGTTCTCAGCTGCAAAGATAAAAATGAAGCTGCAAAAGCACTGATACTCTCCATACTTCTGAGTATTCCTGTCGTGGTTTTGTTTTTGGCGATCGGTTCACTCTTGTATCTTTTTTATATGCAAAACAGTGTCATACAAAGTTTTGATGGTGAGAAAATCAGTATTTTTATGTACTATATTTTAAACGAAATGCCTGAGGGGCTTAAAGGTTTCGTAACAGTTGGAGCTATTGCAGCAGCGCTTTCAAGCACCAACTCCGTTTTGGGAGCGATGGCATCTGTTGCCATAGAGGATCTCTACAGACCTTGGAAGCTGCGACATACTCAAGCCGATGAGAAGCACTTCTTAAAAGCTTCACGCATCGCGGTTTTAGTGTTTGCATTTTTACTCTTTTGCATGGCGGTTATAAGCTACTTTTGGCAAAACTACTTCAATCTTGATCTTATCAGTTTTGCTCTTGGTGTGATGGCATTTGCATACACAGGACTTTTAGGGGTGTTTTTTTCAGCTGTTTTTACATCAAGAGGCAATGCCACAACAGTTTTTTTGGCACTTTTAGGCGGTTTTATAAGCGTTTTAGCACTTCAGCCCTATACTTTTGGTATCCATATAGGGTTTTCATGGCAAATCGTCATAGGAACTCTTGTTTCATTTACAATTATGCAGTTTGGGAGGTCTCATGAGTGAGTTTTATATAGGGGTGATGTCAGGAACAAGTCTTGACGCAATCGATGTCGTTTTATGTGAGATAAGCGACGTACAATGTAAGCTCATATGCTCTCATGAGTTTGCTTTTGACAAAAAACTCAAAAGTGAGATACTTCATACACTCTCAAACAACATAACCCTCAGAGATATCGGCATACTCGATCACAAACTCGGTAAACTCTTTGCCAAATCTGTAAACGCTTTTATCAAGAGCAAAAAGCTCAACCCAAAAAATATCAAAGCAATCGGTCTGCACGGACAAACTCTGTGGCATGAACCAAACACAAGCCACCCTTTCTCTATGCAGCTTGGTGATGCAAACATTGTCAATGTGCAAACAGGTATCAATGTTGTGGCCGATTTTAGAAGAAAAGATATAGCCCTTGGGGGAGAAGGTGCCCCCTTTACACCTGCATACCATAAGTTTATATTTGACAATTTAGAAAAAAAAACTGTTGTGCTTAACATCGGCGGTATGGCAAATATCACTATACTCGGTGAGAAACTCACAGGCTATGACACAGGATGCGGTAATGTACTGATGGATCTTTGGGCGAGTGAACACCTTCATAAACCTTATGACAAAAATGGCGTCTGGGCAAAAAAAGGAGAAATCAATGAACTTCTTTTACAAGAGATGCTTAAAGAGCCCTATTTCGCAAAAAAACTACCAAAAAGCACAGGACGCGAACTCTTTAACAAAGACTGGCTGTTAAAACATTTGTGTAAGTTTCCTATACTCAAACCTGAAGATGTACAGGCAACACTTCTGGAACTCACCGCCATAAGTATTAAAAACGAGATCTTAAAAACCGATGCCGAGATGGTGATAGTATGTGGAGGAGGAACACGCAACAAATGTCTGATAAACAGACTCAAAGAGGAGCTTAAGGGGATAGAGGTTATCGCAAGTGATGAACTCGGTATCAAAAGCGACTTCTTGGAAGCCATGGCGTTTGCCTGGCTTGCTTACAAACGGATACACAAAGAGGTGGTTGAACTCAGCGGTGTTACAGGAGCCAGCAGAGATGTCATTTTAGGTGCTTTATATGAATAGTAAGCTGACGCAATGGCTTACATACACACCCTACAAAGATTTCAAGCTTACCATAGCTTCTGCCGATGCAAGTTTTAGAAAGTACTACAGACTCTCAAGAGGCACAAGCAGCTATCTTGTGATGGATTCTTCCCTGGAGAAAGGATCCATCAAGCCATTTATAAAGGTCACTGCCAAACTTTTAGAAGTTGATGTTGATGCACCAAAAATATGGCTCAAAAACCTTGAAGACGGGTTTTTGATTTTAGAAGATTTTGGTCATACCCACTACCTTGATCTACTCAACACAAC
>JALUKO010000146.1 GCA_027056525.1 Helicobacteraceae bacterium
GCGATTGCAACATTTACATTCTCAGGATGCGGAGGTGGAGGATCATCTTCAGATAACACACCACCAGCAGGTAACACACCACCGGCAGGTAACGGCGATCAACAATCAGGTACGACACTCAGCGGTGATATCAATAAAGATATGACACTGACTGCCGACAAAACATGGTATATTGACGGAAAAGTCAATGTTACTTCGGGACACAAACTGACAGTAGAGCCAGGTACAACAGTTGCCGGTAAAACACCTAAATCTTATATGATTATTGAACCGGGTGCACAGATTATCGCTAAAGGTACAATTGACAAACCAATTGTATTTACTTCCAAAAAAGATGCTGACGGTCAGTCAAGTGACGGTGCTACAGGTGAATGGGGTGGTCTGATCCTTGCCGGTAATGCACATACACACTATGGTGTTAACAAGTATGAAGCCGATGAATCTGTTACATTTGGCGGTTCAGGACATGATCATGATACAGAATCTTCAGGTGATCTTGAGTATGTTGTTGTCAAGCACTCCGGTTTTGAAGTAGAGAAAGATAAAGAACTCAACGGTCTCTCTCTTGCAGGTGTCGGTAGCGGAACTATCATTAAAAATGTTGCAATCATCGGTGGTTCAGACGATGCTGTCGAGATCTGGGGTGGTACTGTAAACATTGACGGTCTCTACTGCTACAATGCACAGGATGACTCTGTCGATACAGACCTCGGATACAGAGGTACGATCAAAAATGTACTCGTTGTCCAAAACAAAGTCGACAAAACAAACAATCACGACTCGTCTGTAATGGAGTTTGGTAACGACCAGAACACTATTACTACAGGTGATTCTAACGCAACACAGCCTACTATCATTAACTTCACCGGGTATGTCAAAGGTGGCGGTTTCTACAACAAATTTGATGCCGGTTTCAAATGGGACAATGTAAAATTCATCTCTGACAAAGCGGCAGACTATGAACTGGTACACTTCAGAGGAACAGACTCTTATGACAGTGACGCAAAACATGTGCTCAGTGATGTATGTTTCTATGATTCTGCAGTGCCTTTGACAGTAGACAATACTTTCTCCAAAGCAAACTCAAAAGATCCTAAAACTGAAAAAACTGCTTATGACTTCTTTGTTGTAAACGCTGCACAGACCTGGAAATCACATGCGGATAGCCTCGGCATCTTCCGATACAATGATAAAACATCATGTGCCGGTGCTAATATTGCTCAAATCTGGAAAGGTAAAGCCGGTTCTAACGCACCACTTGAAACTTCCGGTGTACCTACCGAAGTGAAAAACGCACAGTAAGCGTTTTTTTCAAACGCTACCTTCCCCCCTTCCTTATTTACCGGGACAAACCTCTGCGGTTTGTCCCATCCCTTTCTTTATGATCATACAAGCAATAAAATATTTCCTGCAAAAAAACTTTTTTAAATTTCTGTCTCAGTAGCCGACTCTTTCCTGTAACCGTTATGTTACCGTTTTGAGATTGTTTTGCAATCCTAGTTGGCTACTATGCAATAAAATTATTTTATCAATGGAGAGAGTATGGTACAGAAACGAAAACTACTTCTCAGCACTGCCGTTGCAGTCTGGATGTTTGGCGCACCTGCGTTGCAGGCAGAGAGCCAGGATGCGCTTGTCAAATCGATCATGAAACTGCGCAACGATGTCGAGGCACTCTATACACAAATCAACGAAAACAAAGAGAACTACAAAGCCCAGATGAAATCCTACATGATGCAAAAGGCAGATATGGAAGCGCAGATCAATCGTCAGGAAACAGCACTCAAACTACTTCAGGCACAGGTAGCAAAAGTAAAAACAAAGCTTGCTTCCATGCAAAAAGATGATGCTGACGTAACCCCTGTCGTACTTGAAGCGATTGAAAAGCTTGATGCAGAGATCGCACGAGGTATTCCTTTCAAAATCAAAGAGCGACGTGGTGAACTGCAAAAGATCAAAGCACACCTGAAAGATAAAACACTCAAACCTGAAAAAGCGCTTGCAATGGTTTGGGCAAGTTATGACGATATGATCCGTCTGACCAAAGAAATCGGTCTTTTCAAACAACCGGTCACTGTACATGGCAAAGAGAAACTGGCACAGATTGCCAAACTGGGAACGATGGCGCTCTATTTTGCGACACCGGATGATGAAGTGGGCTATGTTATTAAAAAAGATAACGGCTACAGTTATAAAGTCGTGACCGATGAAAAAGAGAAAGGCGAGATTGTCGCACTTTTCGATGCACTGAAAAAGCAGATCAGAACCGGTTACTTTACCCTGCCAAACGCACTGATTCCGGAGGAGTTATAATGAAGTTTTTACCTGTCATTTTTGCACTGATACTGGGTATGCTGCACCTGAACGCGGATACGCTCCAACAAGCCTATCAGGAAGAGTATACCTTTCTTAAAGCACAGAAAAATGAGTTACAAAAGAGAGTTGCCAGTGAAAAGTGGGCGCAAAATCGTGATCTGGCACGATCCAAAGCGAAGATAGAGCAGTTGCAAAGTCGGTTGCTGGAAATGAATAAAGAGACCAAAGAGGCGCAAAGCGAGATTGACAGAATCAATAAAGCACTCGATGAGACGACCGATAACAAAGGGCAAATCGACGATGTTCTTTCACAGGCACAGATGACCTTTTCCACCTACGGCATAAAATTCCGTGATGATAACCGTACAGCACTGAGTACGCGTCTTTCGCATATTTTCGACAAAACACTGCTGCTGTACAAAAAACTCTCCTCCATTGAAAAAGAGAATGGAAAATTTTTCCTTGTAGATGGTTCCGCTGTTACAGGTAAGATGGTAAAAGTGGGGAATATTGCCCGGTACGGTGTCTCTGCAAAAGGCAGCGGTGCACTTGCGCCTGCCGGAGGCGGCGCTTTCAAGCTATGGAATCAACCTGGAAGCGATGTGACTGCAAAAGCTCTGCTGGCAGGGAAAATGCCTGAAAAACTTAAAATTTTTGTTTATGAAAATGATCAGAAAGATGTCCCTTACGTCAAAGAGAAGACTTTACAGGATTATCTCGACGGTGGCGGTATTATCGGTTATATTATCCTGGGACTCGGTGCACTGGGTCTGTTGCTGGTACTGCTCAGAGCGCTTTTCCTGATGACGGCAGGCAGTCGTGTAGAGAAGATCAGTAAAACAGTGGAAAATATCTTTATCAAAGGCGGTACGCCCAAAGATGCACTTGAAAAAATCAAAGGATACAAAGGCGCTACGGCGCGTGTCATCAAAACGACACTCAGGAACCTTGGCAAAGATCGCGGGCATATTGAAGATATTGTCACCGAAGCAATGCTCAATGAGAGTACTTATCTGGATCGATTCGGCAGTTTCATCATGGTAATCGCTGCAGTTGCGCCGTTGCTGGGTCTTTTGGGTACAGTCAGCGGTATGATTGCGACATTTGACATTATTACAGAGCACGGTACAGGTGATCCGAAACTGCTTTCCGGCGGTATTTCAGAAGCGCTTGTAACGACAATGTTCGGTTTGATCGTGGCGATTCCTCTGCTGTTACTGGGAAACCTGCTCTCAAGCTGGGCAAACGGCATCAAAGCCTCTATGGAAGGTGCGGCATTACATATTATCAACCTTTATGAAAAGTATTCGAAGCAATGATGGAAAAATTTACAGAAGCGTTGCATACCTTTATCGCCTTTCTTAATGACGGCGGTATGATCATGTGGGTGCTTTTTGTTCTGAACCTTTTTTTATGGTACGGGCTGGGGTATCGTTACTTATTGCTCAGTCGAGGTACAGAAGGCAACGTACGACGTCTTATCGAAAAGCACTATAAACGAGGTATGGACAAAATACTTAAACCG
>JALUKO010000147.1 GCA_027056525.1 Helicobacteraceae bacterium
AGCAACCGCGCTCTGGTGATGACACCCCCAACAATATGTTTCAAAAACTTTTTTTCCATCAAGCTTTTGAGCTGATAAAATGGAGCAAAAAGTGAGTAATAAGATAAGATTTTTTTTCATCATTTTCTACCTTGTAGTACTATTTTAGCTAAAAAAAGCTTGAAGTACAGCTTAAAAACCCCATAATTTGGGAAATTTTAGCATATTGTATAGATAAGTATAATGTAAGAAAAATATAAGTTTAATTTATGTTTCTATTAAGTTTTGCTCTAGAGAAGATTATATAGCGAGAGAGAAAAAATTCTCCTCAAAAGAGGAGAAAATCAGGTTATGCACCTGGAACTGTTTGTCTATGTTCGATAGAGTAAGTAAAAGTCGGTGTTGTTAAACCTTTGATGTATTTAACAAATTTACCAGTTTTTGCTTCATAAATACCGATACGACCAGCATTCCACTCTGAGATCATAGTCCAGTGACCATGGTTTGCAGGCTCAGCGTGTAAGATACGAGGAACTATAGCTTTACCATTTTTATCTTTAACAGTAGGTACTTTCCAGCTGTAAAGTACTTTGTGTGTTACAGGGTCTGTAACAGTACCTTTTTTTGTTCCAACTGTAATGATTCTGTCCAACTCAAGAGTTTGTTTATTGATAAGGTGTACTTTATTCCAATTTGTTGGTCCACCAAGAACATTATCTGCCCAAATAAATGGAGTGTGCTCACTTGTACCAACAAATAGTCCACCACCACCGGTTGGAATCTGACGGATAACATCGAAGTTATCATCCCAAATTGTTACTTGACCTAAGTTCATGTTCACCGTAGCACCAAGTTGCTGACCAAGTTCTTCATTATACCAAGATGAACCTTGCCCTGGGTGTGGCTTGGCAGATGGACCGGTATAGATTTTAGTAACTAAAGATTTAGTTTTAAAATCAACAACACCAATTACATCTGAACCTTGAGATGCAATAAAGAGATAACGACCAATCTCTTTGCCTTCATTTAAGAAACCATCATGAAGAATTTTACCAATGTTTGGAATATCACCAACAATTGGGAATCCCTCTTTTGAATAATCTACTATATAAACATGACCACCGTCTTTAAGTGCAAATGCAATGTATGGACCATATGGAGTATCAAAGATACCTGCAACACGAGAAGAGTTTATGTTACCATCAGGATCGATTACGCTTGATGTTGGATATACTTTAAGTGGCTCTAATGTCATAGCATCCATAAGGACAGCACCACCCGGAACATAGTTACCGGCCATGATATATTTACCATCCGGTGATACTGCCAGACCACGTGATTCTGAACCAACTTGACACTGTGCAACTTTTTGTTGACCCGGAGTGTTAAGATCGAACATAGTTACTAAACCAGAGCGAGAGATAGAGTACGCATAACGAGGCTGACGTTTATTGGTTACTGTTACGTGAACAGCAAAACCGGCAGGGTGCTTAGAGAGAACCTTCCCTGTAGTACCATCGACAAATGCAACTCTCTCAGCATCTCTTTCTGTTACGAAACATATGTCCGTATTTTTTTTGACGTCTGCAGGAGTTGGATATTTTTTATAAAATTCCATTCTGTCATTAAGTGGTTTCCATCCCGCTTTTACAGTTTCTAAAGTTAATTGCTTAACTTTTCTACCTTTAAAATGTTGAAGATAATCCACCATTTTATCAGCATCAGCTTTAGAAAATTTCTCTTTAAATGGTGGCATTGCAGTTCCGGCTCTACCATTTAAAATAGTGTCTGAGAGAATGTAACTGTTCTTTTTAGCAATTACTTTAGGACGTAAATCTGAACCAACACCACCTTCATGATTTGGACCGTGACAACCTTGACATTCCTTCTCAAAAACTTTTTCTACATCCATGTTGGACGTACCAGCGAACAAACCTGACGATACAACTGCCACAGCAGCAAGTGACATAACTAAATTATTAAATCTCATTTTATTTTTCCTCCTAAAAATAAGATAAAGCAGGCCCGAGGGCCCGCCACCTAGTTTTCGTTTTCTAAACGCTTTTTCTCTTGGTAGTAGATCCAAATCATTGGAAGTATAATAACCGTATGAAGAAAAATCGTTAATGTTAACGGACCTTGATTCAGCCAGCCAAAAAAGCTTGGCACAACATCTGTGAATGGTTCAAACATAATAAATCTCCTTATCTTTCATGAACTGGGTTTTTACCAGTACTTAAGAAATCTTTTGCCAATAGTAAGAAACCTATGAATGTTACAGCACCCATAATAAGTCTCCAGTCCATAGCCTGTGCAAACCACATACCGCTTTGACCGTCAAAGTATGCAGCCCATGTAGCACCCATTTGTGCACGAGAGACAAGTACTTGAACATACCCGGCAATAGTAAGGGCAACTGTCATACCAACAACACCACCTGTGATCATACTTACAGCCCAAATAGATGATTTTGTATGTTTCATCACTTTAATGCCGTTCGTACCTTGAATAGCGATATACATCATACCTACAAGGATAGTTGCATATGCCCCAAAGAACGCTAAGTGTCCGTGAGCAGAAGTAAACTGTGTCCCGTGTGTATAAAGGTTTACTTGCGGTAAAGTGTGAAAAAATCCCCAAATACCGGCACCTAAGAAGTTACCAAATGCATTAAGAACAAACCATGTAAAGGCAGGTTTATTTTTGATAACTGATCGAACATTGTCCTCATCTGTATGTTCGGCATTCATCTCTGCACCTTGAGTTTTACCCCAATCATAAAGTACGTGAATGAACATCGCAACAAGTGGTAATGGTTCTAATGCTGAGAACAATGCACCGATTTCCCACCAGTACTCAGGTGTACCGATCCAGAAATAGTGGTGACCTAAACCTAAGATACCTGAACCAAAAAGCATTGCAACCTCTATCCATAACCACATTTCAACTGTTTTGCGGTGTGCACCGATCATAGTTATAAGACCATAAGCAGCAATGGAACCGACATAAACTTCCCAAGTAGCTTCAACCCATAAGTGGATTACCCACCACCACCAGTATTGATCAACGGAAATATTGTCTGTAAAGAACATACCGGCTAAGTAAAGACCGGCAAAGGCAATCATATCTGCCATAAGTACTGTTACAATACCTGAACGCTTTCCTTTCATACCTGTTAAGAAAAGGTTACCAACGAATCCAAGGGCAACTACAACGATACCAAAGTCTGCCCAACGAGGAGCCTCGATATATTCACGACCTTCTTGGATAAACCAGATAGTTGTTTCATCTGCCGGTCCAACTTGGATAAACAGATATACTAAAACAACGACTGCGATAGCAGCAACAAAAATCCAGTAAAGTAATTTACCGATTTTTATACCAACTGTTTCTATTCCTGTTTCATCCGGTAGTAACCAGTAAACAGCACCAAACATAGCAAAAACCATCCACACAACAAGTGCATTGATATGTAACATTCTCGCAACCGAGAAGTCAAGTACTTCAAATAAGAAACCTGGCATTACATACTGAATAGCAGCTACAAGACCAAATAGTAACTGTGCGCCAAACAAGATAGCAGCAAAAGTAAAGTACCATGTCGCTAATTGTTTTGATTCACTTCCAATTCCTGTTAAGTGATTACTTGCCATGGACAGCTCCTTGTATTTTTGCAAAGTTTCTAGGGAAACCATTTGTATCTATTGATGACATATGTTTCAAAAACGCAACTATACCTTTAGCCTCTTCCGCAGTAATGCCAAGGTTTGGCATCATACGTTCATGAGTTGGGTACTGTGACGGATGTTGTAAGAATTCAGCCATAGCTTCTTCCTTTGTATCTTTTCCAGTCATAGCCTGCATTGAGCCATTTGGACCCCATGCCGGATCTAGCCAAGCTTTTGTTAAATCTGGTGCATAATATGCCCCGTTACCAAGAAGTGTATGACAGTTCATACAGTTTTTAGCTTGAGTTCCCAGCTTACCAAGGTGCAGTAATTCTGCAGCTTCCTCTTCAGACCAGTCATCACGTCCAAAGAATGTTTCTTTTTCTTGAAATAAAGACATGCCCTTACCATCATTTCCACCAATGATCGGAACCTCATGTCCTCTTTTTTGACTCATTTCATAAGTGATCTTATAATTAATAACAGTAGGTCCTGGAACCCTTTTTGTTACACCATTTTGTAGATCTGCATCATTACCCATTGATATTTGAGCTGAAGTATCAAATGTCAACCATATTAATAAAACAGATGCAAATCCTGTAACCCATGCCGCTGAACGTTGCCAGAAGCGATTGTCACTCCATACGGATTTATTAGCCACTGTATCCTCCTAATATAAGAGTTGAATTATATACATCATAATCAATGTTCATTTTTTTGATGAACTTGATCTTGCATATAATAGACTGCATGAGGGAGTAATAAATACCCAATCATTGCGACTACCAAAGCTTTAGCTGTAAAATCACCTACATGCATTAAACTTCCCATTATGTATAAACAATAGCAAGTCAATAACCAAAACAGATATGCAAAAGGCATCATCCATTTTTTAAGCATTTTAACTTTAACAGCTGTGTATATACCAACATAGAATCCTCCAAATATCAGGACAAGTGCAGAAGAGACAAAAATAGGCAAGAAATCATCTAAGGCGATTTCTGGTCTGATTACTGCTGGATCAATCATTTTGTAACTCCTTTATTTGTCATAATTTTTCAGAATCATTTGAAGTTTAGTATGTTTTTTTAGAAAATAACTTGACTTACATCAATTGTGAGAATTAATATAAAAGTTTTAAGTTAATTTTATTATTAGTGTAACTATTTGACAAAAAAGAGCTTTTTCTAAAATATCACTTAAGTTATAATTATTATGAGGTTTAGAAATATATATGGTATTGAATATAAAAAATTATTTATATTCAGTAATTTCTTGAAGGAGTCTATTGAGGTGCAGAGTGAAGTTTTCAGACATTGCACTGTTTTGCGCAGGAGAGTTCTCATATAGAGACTGCTTAAATTTCAACGCTTTTGTATTTAAAATATCCGCACCTATGTTTGCGGCTACACCTGCAATGTCAAGTAGTAATATATCTATCTCCTTGAGCTTGTTGTTCTTAAGCATTTGTGTGATTCTTTGGGGAGCATCAGAATAGCTTTGAACAAATTCGTTGAGTATCTCAGTGTAAAACTCTTTATCTCCCCCACAAATACTTAAACCGTCCTCTGTATTTAATTCATTTGTATTCACAGAATCTGTTTTGGAAGAGTCATCAGTATAACTATAGAGTACATCGTATAAAGCATCCATTCTTAATGGTTTTTCAAGATACTCTTCCATGCCGGAGTCCATCATTTTTTTGATATCATCCGTAGCAGTATCACCACTTAATGCAATAACGGCAATATGTTCATAGTTTGGATTTTCTCTGATGAGTTTTGTTGCTTCAAATCCATTCATTTTAGGCATATGTACATCCATTAGCACTAGACTGAAGTTACTGTCATCTTGTAAAATTTCGAGAGCTTCTACACCGTCATTAGCTATGATATATTCTATACCTGAATCTGCGAGAAGACCACTGATCACCTTTTGGTTAATAATATTGTCCTCTGCAATTAAAATACGCACCCCACTAAAAATCGTAAAGTCATCTTTTGTTATTTTTGCGTGAGAAGGTACTTCTCTCTTTTTTCTATTTGTTGAGCTAGTTTTTTCCTGTAGTTTTTGTGAGTCTTTTTCTTTGAGTATAGGCTCTGGAGGTGAAACTTCTGAAATGTCTGCTTTTGTTGCAAGTTTTACATCATTCGTGGGATGCAATGTGTCTTGTGGTATTTCCTGAGTTGTTGTTTTAGATTTTTTAAAAATAAAAAACAGAAGTAAAAACAGCACAACAGCGCCTAGAATACTTACTTCTATAATATGCGAATTTATCATACTATATATCTCAGAAGGACAAAAAATATTTGCTGAAGAGTTGTCTGTGTTAATGGCAACAGACTCTAGGCCTTCAAAGGAGATATCACTTGCACCAAGCGCTTGAAAGTGAAGAAAAACCAAGAAAAAGATGAAAAACACAGACCATTTTATTTTCATATCAGCTACTTTTTTTCTTTATCATACACTATTAAAAATTAAATTTTACAAAATTAATGTATAATCTATTAAAAATAACTTTAAAGGTTTTGAGTGCAAAATATACCACATATCCCGGTTTTATACAGGGAGGTTCTAGAAACTTTCCAATCAATTGACAATGGAATAATCATTGATTGTACCATGGGATACGGTGGTCATTCCAGTATGATACTTGAATCAAATCCAAATATTAGACTTATAGCGATAGATCAAGACCAGACAGCCATCGACTTCTCAACACAGAGATTACAAATGTATAAAGGAAGAGTAGAGATCAAAAAAGGGCGTTTTTCTTCAGTAATAAAAGAGATTCTTCAAGAGCATGATATTTCTGAGATTAGGGGTGTGTTAGCAGATATCGGTGTTTCTTCTTTGCAGTTAGATCAAAAAGAGAGAGGTTTTTCTTTTGAGAGTGATACCCTTGATATGCGAATGAATAAAGAAGCGCTACTGAGTGCATTTAATGTTATCAATGAATACTCCCAATCTGAACTTGAACATATTTTATTAGAATATGCTGAGCTGAGAAATTATAAAAAAATAAGCTCCTTTATAGTGCAAAATAGACCATTTTCATCAGCAAAAGCATTAGCAGATGCAACCAGACACCTTATGCCAAGAGGAAAAAAGATTCACCCTGCGACACTTTTGATGCAAGCTATTCGTATAGAAGTAAACGATGAATTGGGTGAGTTGAAATCTTTACTGCAGACTTTTCAAGAAAGTTGTTTTGAAGATACGAAAATAGCAATCATCTCTTTTCATTCCCTTGAAGACAGAATAGTGAAACAATACTTTTCAAAATGGGCAAAATCTTGCATATGCCCTCCAGAAGCGATGCGATGCACCTGTGGAAATAATCATTCATTAGGAAAAGTATTGACTAAAAAGCCTATAATGGCAAAAGAGGATGAGCTTAAAGAAAATCCTAGAAGCAGAAGTGCTAAAATGAGAGTTTTTAAAATGAGTGTACAATGAGTGAAAAAACTGAATTATTAGATGAGATCGAATCAGTATTAACGCCTAAAAAAGCTTTAAATGCGAGATATTTTATGTATGTACTGCTGAGTTTGATCTTTATTTGTGTTGTTTTATTTCCAAAGATATATATACAACAACAGATATATTTTAAAAGTAGAGATATCGCTAAGCTCAAAGGGGAGTATGATACTCTTAAAGAGGAAAACAGACTTATTAGTGCTTCTGTTGAATCGATTCGTTTTAAAAACCAGATCTTAGATACAATTTTTTAAGGAACCTTACTTTTATGATCCGTAAATTTATAGAATTTGCTATTGACAAACCCCTACTTAATCATATACTGTTGAGTTTTATACTAATAATGTCTATTTTTGCATATGTGAACATTCCAAAAGAGATATTTCCACCTATGCAGATGGACAAGATATCGATAAGCGGAGGTTACTCGGGAACCTCTGCGGATGTTTTAGATAAGATGGTTGTCAAGACCATAGAAGATGATCTGCAAAATGTCGATGAGTTGGATATCATAAAAAGCACTATAAAAAACGGCTCTTTTTATATAACAGCAGACATCAAACCCGGATCGGATAATGTCAGTGTCTTAAATGATGTGAAAGATATTGTCGGTAGTGTAAAAAAAGATCTCCCTGCCGATATGGCTGAACCGCTGGCTAAAATAAATGTACACGCTTTTCCTTTAGTGCTTATAGCGTTGGCTGGAGATGTAAAAAAAGAGGAGCTTCTTGCTCGCGCAGATGAGCTTAAAAGCCAGCTTAGTTCACTCAAAGATCTTAGTGAGATAACGATTCGCGGTGATGCTGATGAAGAGCTTGTTATCCGCCTCAATGAAGAGAAAATCCTTGCTTATGATCTCAAACCGACACTTGTTGTCTCAGCTCTGCAAAATCTAAGCTCTATCTTCCCTATAGGAACCATAAAAGAAAAAGGGGCACACCTTTATATATCAACATATAATGGTGAAAAAACAAAAGAGGATGTAGAAAACACCATCATAAGTATTGGTGCAAAGAAAGCACGTATAGGTGATATTGCCGATGTTTCGTTTGAGCTTAGTGATGAAGCGGAACTCTCCCACTATAACGGGCAAAGAAATATATCTATTAATGTGACCAAGTCAAAGCAGGGCAATTCCATCGTTTTAGTAAAGCAAATAAGGGAACTCCTTAAGAAAAATGCTAAAAAATACCCTCATTTAAAATATGAAATATATACAGATACATCTGTATGGATTAAAAACCGTCTCAATGTGGTCTTTTCAAATATTGTTTTTGGTCTTATGCTTGTGTTTATCGCAATGCTTATATTTATAAACCGTGGTATAGCGATAGTTGTAGCGATCGGAATACCGGTTAGTTTTATGATAGGGCTTATCGTCAGTGAACTTATAGGAAACAGTCTCAATATGCTTTCACTTCTTGGTGCTCTGATAGCTTTGGGTATGCTTGTAGATGAAGCTATTGTTGTCGCTGAAAATATCTACAGACACCTTGAAAATGGTATGGAGAGACGAGAAGCGGCTATACGTGGGGCTACAGAGATGTTTCCTGCAGTTTTGGCAGCAACACTTACAACAGTTTTTGCCTTTTTGCCAATGCTTTTACTCAGTGGTGAGATGGGTACTTTTATCCAGATCATTCCCATTATGATCACGGTTTTACTTCTTTCATCGCTTTTTGAAGCTTTTTATTTTTTACCTCTTCATGCATATGACTTTTTAAAGGTTTCCAAGGATGCCAGTTTTACAAAAAGATTGTGGAAAAGACTCCATGTATGGCACAGTGCGGCACTTCATTTTGTCTTTAAAAAAAAGATACTCTCACTCATTGTGATTGTTGTGGGTATTTTGTCTATGACATATGTGTTGATTCAAAACTCCAAGTTTCAGTTGTTTCCCGATTTTGACAATACTCAAATCTATGTATATGGTAAGGTCAATGTAAATAATGAACTCAAAGATACAGAAAAGATTGTTACACAGGTGGAGAATATTCTTCTGGATAAACTTGATAAAAATGATGTCTACTCGGTTACTTCTGTAATCGGCTTTAAAATGGATGCTAAAAACAAAGTGGAAACAGGTGACAATATGTTCCATATTTTTATAGATTTGCATGAAAGGGCACCTAGTAACTTTTTCGATCGTTATATAAGCCCATATCTTTCCATAGAGTACAACAAAGACTCACTTATACGTGAGCGAGATGCCAAAGATATTGCAGAAGATATAGACAAATACTTACAATCGCTAAGAGCCTTAAAAGATAAGAATGAAACAGTATTTGAAGAGTTAGTCGTTAAAGTACCGGGTGCGGGTATAGTTGCTCATGATATAGAAGTAAGTTTAAGTGGCAAGCCTGAAAAAGATATTGTCAAAGGGATAACGTATTTAAGTGATGAATTTGCTAAAATTAAGGGGATAGATAATATATCAAACGATGCAGATATAGGTGAAAGAGAGCTAAAACTTAGAGTAAATGACTATGGGCAGGAACTGGGGTTTAACGAACAGCTTGTATCAAAAGAGTTGCGATCGTACTACCTTAAAGGTGAATATGGAAAAATGTTCAACGAAAATGGCTTAGTACGCATAAAGATAGAAAGCGGAGCCAATAAAAGCATTGACTCTATTAATACTATAGAGCTTCAAATACCTTCGAGCGATCAGTATGTAGCACTTAAGGATATTTGTGATTTTGTCTATGTACAAGGCTTTACAATGCTACAAAAAGAGGATGGTGTAAGGATCAGAAGTATATTTGCTTCGCTCAATAAAAATATTTTAACCTCCTCAGAAGCCATGAAAAAACTTGAACCGGCATTTGAAAAACTAAGAAGCCAGGGTTTCAAAATAGATATAAAAGGTGAAGAAAAAGAGAACAACAAAAATAAAAAAGAGATGATGCAAGCGGGAATCATAGCAATTTTTCTTATTTTTATTACCCTTGTTTGGTTGTTTGATTCTATTGTAAAGCCTTTAATCGTCATAAGCACTATCCCCCTTGTGTTGTTTGGGGTTTATCTGGGTCATTTGATCATGGGTATAAACTTAACAATGCCTGGACTTATAGGGGTAGTTGGACTTGCCGGGGTTGTTGTCAATGACGGACTTATTATGGTGAGTTTTATCAAAGGTTCTAAAGATACACAAGAGCTTATGAAAAATGCCAAAGATCGCTTACGACCAATTTTACTGACATCACTAACCACAGTCCTTGGTCTTTCAACCTTAATGTTCTTCGCATCAGGCCAAGCTATGATTCTACAGCCAATGGCAATATCCCTTGGTTTTGGAATAGCCTGGGCGACAGTACTTAACCTTATATATGTTCCACTTCTTTACGCTGTGATATACAAAATAAAATCACCACAGGAAATAAAACAAAAAGATTTAAAAGGTCTAAAATATCAGAAAAATATAAGTAACCATTGAGTATAATTTCGCCCTACAAAGCAACAGCTTTTGCTAGAAAGTGGGTCTTTAGCTCAGTTGGTTAGAGCCCTCCGCTCATAACGGAGTGGTCATGTGTTCGAGTCACATAGGACCCACCACTTCATAACTTCTTTAACAATGAGATTTTAAAAATCATAATCAGTACTTGAATTGGCGGGATAAGCTAAATATTATTAGATGTTAAGAGCCTGTACCCAACACCATAGACACTTTCTATAGTTTTTTGAGGGAGTTTTTTCCTTAGTTTTGAAACAAGTTTTCTTATATTGGCTGCATTAATATTTTCACCGTTAAGATGATAGTGAGATACGATATCTTCATTTGAGTATATTTTACCTATATGTTTACATAAAAGTTGCATGAATAGTATTTCGTATTTGGTTAAATAGATAACATTTTTATTATGTACAAGGTAATTATTTTTTGTATCAAAAGCATAGGCATCATTTAGTTGAATTTTTGTTGTGTCCTGTGAAGTATATGGTGTAGCATTGTGAATTTTTTTGGAAGTATTTAAAAGTACTTCTAAAAACTCTTGATAGTCTATAGGTTTCTTTATAAAATACTCTATACCAATGTTGACAAGTGCTAAAAGATATTTGGACTCATCATGCGCTGAAAGAACTATGATAGTTTGTAAAGGGTTTGCAGCATATATCGCTTTTGTTAACTCTACTCCATTGAGTTTTGGCATCTGAATATCAGAGATCACAATATCATAATATTTTGAATGTTGTTCATGATGTTGTTTGTATTTCACAAGGGCATCTTTGCCGTTTGGAGAACTATCTACATAATGAAAGAAGTTTTTCAATATTTCTGTAGTGTTCTCCCGTAGCTCATCATGGTCTTCAACAAATAACAAACTTAGATGTTGTGTGTATGTAATTAACTCTTTAGAATTTATCATTATGTTTCTTTAAGTATAAAATTAGTTTTAAGTTTTTCTTACAGTCGCTGAGTATAACAAGTATTGATAATTTATTCAATAAAAGTTGGTACAATAACAC
>JALUKO010000148.1 GCA_027056525.1 Helicobacteraceae bacterium
ACACAGATCATAGCCATAGGGGAGCAGTACAAAGGCTACACCCTTAAGTCTATTACGCCAAACAGTGCTATCTTTGAAAAAAATAAAAAAGATTATGTGTTAGAATTTGAAAAACCCAAAAAGAGCAATGCAATAAGCAAAGTGAAAAAAAACAGATACCATGATGAAGATATACAGCGAGAAGTCAACCGTCAAGATATAGAGTATTTTGCCAAGAACCCTGCAAAGATATGGAAAGATATCTCCATCGTTGAGGTTAAAGAGGGTAAAAAGATCAAAGGGTTTAAGATCACAAAGATCAAGCCAAATTCAAAGTTTGCCGCTTTGGGCTTAGAGCGTGGTGATGTGATTATCAAAGCCAATAATGTGACTCTTGAGTCCTACAGGGATGCGATAGAGATCTACAAAAATATAGGCAAACTCGATACAGTGCAGATAGTAGTAAAAAGAAATAACCAAGAGAAGGAATTTGTATATGAAATTAACTAGATTAACGCTCTCAAGCATAGCAAAAATATTTTTAATACTGAGCTTGACGCTAAGCCTCAGTGCTCGTGAACAGGTGAATGTTAATTTTTCCAATTTAGAGATCAATGATTTTATAAAACTGATATCAAAAATTACCAATAAAAATATTTTAGTCAACAACAAAATAAACGGTACGGTTGATCTTGTCAGTAACAGCCCTATCTATGATGATGAGCTCATCGGCATTTTGGTCTCGGTTTTGGAATCAAAAGGATTTACTCTGATGCAAAAAGGCTCTTTGTATGAGGTGGTGCGCTCTACTGAGGCAGCCAAACACAATGCAAAAGTTGTCAAACCGGGTAAACGTCTTGAGGGCTCTTTGATGGTGACACAAACCATTAAGATCAAAGGGGAAAATGTAGATATTGTAGCCGCGAAGATTCGTTATCTTATCTCTAAAACTGCAAAACTCATGACGATGAAAGAGAGTAACACACTTCTTATTACTGATTATCCAAAAAATATTGAAACAATCAAAAAAGTTATCAAAGATATAGATACCAATAATCAGGCAGTTGTAAAAATCGTCAAAATCAAATATGCTGAGGTGAAAAAGCTTCAGTCGAAATTGCTCGATATTGCAAAATCACTCTTCAATGAGAAAATAGCATCGCAAAAAGTCAAAGTGATTTTAGATGACAATATCAACGGTATTATCTTAGTTGGGCTTGAAGCAAATGTCAAAATTATGGAAGCTCTGATCAAAGATCTTGATGTGGAATCGAACATCTCTAAAGGTGTTGAAATATTTGAGCTTAAAAACTCTGATGCAAAAGCTGTTCTTGCAAGCTTAAATGAGATCATCTCCAAACAAACATATACAGATCCTGCCCTGAAACCAAATATATCTAAAAGTGAAGAGATCAATGCTATTATTGCCATTGGTGAGCCTTCTATTATCAAAGGGATCAAGTTGATCATAGATGAGCTTGATAAAGAAAAGTATCAAGTGTATGTACAAGCCAAGATCATTGAGATCAACAAAGCCGATACCGAATCTCTTGGTGTGAAGTATGGTTTTGACGGTGCAGTGCTCAGTTCAAGTGGCGGGTTATACTCCTTTTCTTCCAACTTCGGGGGTGCTCCTGTGAGCGGTATTGTCGGAGAGGGACTTGTTTCTTCTTTAACTGGTGCGGATATTACAAAAGGGTTTGCGCTTGGTGCGGCTATAGATTTTTTACAAACCAAAGGAGCATCTAAATCGATCTCAAACCCATCTATCTTATGTGTGAACAACAAAGAGTCTTCCATATATGTCGGTAAAACCATCTCTGTATCTTCGGGTTCTACAACGGGAACAGTGGGGACTACAGTATCGTATAAGCGTGAAGATATAGGTCTTACTTTGAAGATCAAACCTCGCGTATCTTCCAAGGACAAGGTAACACTTGATGTTGAGGTTATTTTGGAAAACGTACTCGATGATGGTAGAAACAATACCTCGGGTCAACCCATAACTTCTAAACAAGAGGTGCGTACTCAAGCTATTTTACGCCATGGAGAAAATATCATTATTGGGGGTCTTGTCAAAGACTATGACAATACATCAAAAACGAAAGTGCCACTTTTGGGTGATATTCCATGGATAGGTGAATGGCTGTTCTCCTCAAGAACAACAACGGTTGAACAGGATAATCTGGTGGTTATCCTAACTCCTTATGTGATAGATAAAAGTGAAAAACTCTCACAGCTTCAAGCAGATCTTGGGGTTATCACTAAACTTCAAAGAGAGTACAACATAAAAGTGTTTGAAAAAATTGAAAAAGAGGGGATGAGCTCAAAAGCCAAGATAACCACACAAGAGCAACAGAAAGCAGATGAGCATAAAAATATTTTACTTCAAGATGACGAGGATTTTTAGATGTTAAATCTTGAACCTCTGCACAATCTCAAACTGGAAGTGTATGAGCCATCTGATGTTATAACAGACTTGAGTGTAAAAAACTATCTGCTCTTTAGTGAAATCGAGGGTGAGATCACAGCTTTGGCTTCTGAACGCTATCTTGTTGAAGCAACAAATTTTTACACAAAACTTGAGACGAAATACCCTTTTAAACTTTTAGATGAAGACTCCTACGACAGACTTTATAATCGCTTTTTGGAACTCAGAACCGATAAGGCGATTGAGAGTATGCAAGAGGACTCCAAAGAAGATGAGCAAGAAGAAGATATCTCTTTAACCGATTTTTTGAGAACATCTTCAGATATTCTAACTTCAGAAGAATCGGCACCTATTATTAAGTTTGTCAATGCTTTGTTTTATCAGGCAGTGAAAAAACGGGCTTCTGATATTCATATAGAGGTACAGGAGAAACGGGGTGAGGTGCGTTTTCGTATAGATGGAATGCTCTCTAAAAATGCAGATCTGGAGAAAAAAGTACTCAATTTGATCATTAGTCGTATCAAAGTTATCTCTAACCTTGATATCTCAGAAAAACGGATCCCGCAAGATGGACGAACACAAATAAAAATAGCAGGAGAGACCTTAGATATTCGTGTCTCAGTACTTCCAACTTTTTATGGTGAGCGTGTTGTTATGCGGCTTTTGATGCAAAGTTCTCAAATACCCCATATCACAGAACTGGGCTTTAATGAGAGCCTCATTGGCGATGTAAAAAAACTGCTGCGATCTTCTCACGGAATTATCCTTGTGACCGGTCCTACAGGCTCTGGAAAAACAACATCTTTGCACTCATTTTTACGTGAGGTTGAAGAGCCTGAGAAAAACCTCATTACCGTAGAGGATCCGGTTGAGTACAAATCTGATAATATCTCTCAAATACAGGTGAATGAAAAAGTAGGTCTCACCTTTGCAGCTGCGCTTCGCTCTATTTTACGACAAGATCCGGATGTGATCATGATAGGTGAGATTCGTGATGAAGAAACAGCCGCTATAGCTGTGCGTGCAGCACTGACGGGGCACCTTGTTTTTTCAACCCTCCATACAAACTCTGCTGCAGCAACTATTTCACGCTTGGCAGATATGGGTATAGAACCGTTTTTAATATCTTCATCATTACTTGGAATATTGGCACAGAGACTTGTCCGCGTACTGTGTAGTGAATGTAAAGAGGAAGATGATATCGCAAAAGATTTTGCACAGGATTACAGTATCCCAAGAGGTGCAAAAATCTATAAAGCATGTGGATGTAAAAGCTGTAATTACAGTGGTTATGCAGGTCGCCGCTCCATCGGGGAGCTTTTGGTGATGAATGACAGTGTCAAAGATCTTCTTAAAGTAACGACAGATGAGCATACCATTAAGACAGCATTGGAAAAAGATGGTCTCAA
>JALUKO010000149.1:0-4063 GCA_027056525.1 Helicobacteraceae bacterium
AGCAAATCTGGATGAAAACGGATACTATGAGGGTGAAAGCGAAACCTTTTGTGAGCAAAATGGCATAAGTCTGCAAGAGTTTGAAAAAATCAGGCAGAGATTTGCTTATGTAGAACCTCTTGGAGTTGGGGCTAAAGATATATCTGAGAGTTTTTTGTTTCAACTTGATGCTTCTGATATAAGTGATGCAGCGTACTCTTTAGCAAAAGAGGTGATCCAAAATCTTCAAGATATCCACGACTATGCAAACAAAGAGCATTTTAGTGAGGTGATGCGTGTTCTTGGAAGTTTTAAAAATCCCCCTGCGATAGAGTATCAGGAGGATTCTGCTCAAATAGTGCCTGACCTTATGATCTATTTTAATGAGCAAGATGCTATAGAAGTGAAACTCAACGATGCTTACTATCCAACGATCAAAATAGATACCAATTATGCTGTTGAGCATGAGTTTATCTCACAAAAAATAAAAGAAGCAAAAAGTTTGGTAGATGCACTTGATATGAGACGTGCAACACTCTATAAAGTGGGTTTGATGATTGTTGAATATCAGTATGAGTTTTTTACAGGCGGACAGATCATGCCCTTAACTCTTAAAACATTGGCAGATGAGTTTGGTCATAATCCCTCTACTATTTCACGCGCCATTGCAAATAAGTATATAGCGTGTGAGAGGGGCGTTTTTGCGATGAAAGAGTTCTTTACCACGGCAATAGATGAAGATGTCTCCAATGCAGCTATAAAAGAGTACCTCGTCTCTTTAGTCAAGCAAGAAAACAGAACAAAACCACTAAGTGATATGAAACTTCTTGATCTCATACAGGAAAAGTTCAAAGTCAAAATGGTGCGACGTACCATCGCAAAGTACAGAAAACAGCTCAACATTGCCGGTTCAAGTGAGAGAAAAAAACTTTACAATTTGCATTAGATGTTAAAGAGTTAAAAAGAGATGTTTTATAACAGCTCAGAAGTAGCTGCAAACAATCGACAAAACGAATTCTTCCAAATCTTCTCTTTAAGCATGACTGGATATTAACTATGAAAAAATAATTGTTTTTATAATTAATATAAATTTTTTAGGATTATTTAACAATTATGTAACACTCTTCTCGTACAATTTGTGTTAAATTCATAGTGAGGATTGACAATGAAAAATAAAATTGTATTTGGAGTGATGCTTTTTTGCTCCTTTGCTATAGCAGAAGAAGTTGAGTTGGGAACAATACTTGTAGAATCATCTACGATAGAAGGAATAGCTGCAGATGCAAAAACGGAAGCTTCGACCGTTAATGTTATAGATGAAAAAACAATCGAGCAGATTGACCCTAAAAATATAAATGAACTCCTTCAGACTATACCTGGGATTACAGCGGATGTTAGAAGTGATGTTGTTGAGATTCATATTAGGGGTGTAAATCAACAAGAGTTTATGGGAGAAGATACAGGTGTAGCAGTGGTTATTGATGGTGTGCCTGTTATGCAGGATGGAGGAAAAGTAAGAGGTATAAATATAGATGAAATAGAGTCTATAAAGGTGATCAAAGGAAGTGCTAGCTATCTGTATGGTGCTGATGCTTCTGCCGGAGCGATCATCATAACAACAAAAAAACCTAAAAGTGGAAGTGGCGGTGAGGTAAGTGCAGAAGCCGGTAGTTATGGTTTTCAAAATTATAAAGCAAAAGTGTATCACAGCACGGATAAATATGCCGTAGATGTTTTAGCTGGATACAAGTATGAGGATGGGTATTGGGATCAGACACAAAATGATCAAAAAACTGCAAGTGGAAAGCTTACATACTTTATAGATGATATGAGTGATATAGTTTTTAGTGCTGACTATACCAAAAAATATCAAGAAACCACAAGGGGTAGTGTAACCGGTGTAACTGAAGCTGATACAAATCCAACAGGTGCAGATGATGGGAATCTGGCTTGGAGTAAAGACTATTACTCTGATATTTATAAGTACTATATAACTTATAACAAAGATTTTGAAGATTTTGGAAGCTTAAAAGTTATTACGTATTACTATAAAGATTTATATAATTATATCTCTTCTCCTCAAGATATAAATGGTGATGGTGATGATGATACCTATACTAGAGACAATGATAAAGATATCAAACAGTATGGTATAAAATCAGAGTATAGAGATACTGTAGATGATTTTGCATATATGGTGGGTATTGATTTTGGAAAAAGAGAGTACGATGATTATAGAGAAACTACGACAGAGTACTCTAGTTACAGCTATAGAACACGTACAACTGAAACATATTATGTAGGTGAAAGCAGTTTGGATGAGTCAACGGAAGATAGATATGCCATCTATGGGGAGACAAAGTATAAAGTAAACGCTAGATTTACTGCTGTTTTAAATTTAAGATATGATTATAATAAATATACAGATGATTCATATGATCATGATTATAATGGAACAGATTGGAGTGACACTTCATCAACTGATAGTGAAGTATTTAGAAACCTGACTTATAGAGTTGGAACAACGTATGAACTAAATAAGAAACATACGTTTTATGCAAATGTTTCCACAGGATTTAGAAATCCAAAGATATATCAATTGGATGATAATCCAGGTCTGGATAAGGAAACATATATAACTTATGAAGTTGGTAGTAGAGGTAATGTAGGCTCAGGTGTATTTTATCAGGCATCTATCTTTGTAACAGATACAACAAATATTATATCCAAAGTGGATGGTACGTACAACTGGGATAGTGATTACTATGATAATGTTGGAGATGCCAGAAACCAAGGAGTGGAGCTGAGCTTAAAAAGCGACAGAAATAAAAAGTTCTCTTTTAATGCAGCATATACCTATTTGGATGCATACTATACTTCGCACAACCCTTTTGTAGTAGCATATAATACATATGACCAAGCTTATGATATAAAGGGTAATCAACTTCCGAGAGTCCCTCATCATAAGTTTGATCTCATAGTCAACTATAAGTTTATGCCAAAATGGAATTTTATGACTGAGTTTTATGCACAGAGCAAGTACTATGCAGATGAAACAAATTTTGTATCTATGCCTGGATATGAAAAAATAAATATGAGAGTTGATTATAATCATAATAAAAATTTACATTTCTTTGTAAAAGTTGACAATATTGTAGATAATCAATATTACAGAACAGTGTATTTGTATAGTGATAGAAATGATGATGATATACTTAGCAATGAAGATGCGAGCATCACGGTAGATCCAGGTAGAGTGCTCTATGCGGGTCTTAAGTATAAGTTTTAAGTTTTTGAAATGTTGGAGAATGCAACATATGTAAGTATTTTTCTCATGGGAATTGCTTATGGATCGACTGCATGTATGTTCTCATGTGCACCAATGTTGATGCCTCTTCTGATTAAAAACTCATCAACATTGAGTAGGTCGATGCGTGTAGTGGGTATTTTCAGTATGGGTAGAATATTCTCCTATACATTGATTGCTATTTTGGCATCTATAGCTTCTTTTTCAGTTAAAGAAGTGTTGAATAAACCTGAGATAACACAGCCTTTGATGGGCTTGGTTATGGTTTTTACTGCTCTGTATCTTATTTATCAACAGTTTTTTCCTGCAACTGTGCATAAGTGCGGAGTAAGCTACTATAAAAAAAGAGATCATTTAAATACAGGCAGTTATTTTACTATGGGAGCAATGCTCTCTTTAAGCCTTTGTGCACCTTTACTTTCGCTGGTTGCTGTAAGTGCTGCAAGTTCGTCAGTATTGAAGGCATCGATGTATGGGCTTATGTTTGGACTTGGAACAGTTTTAGTCTCTTTAATATTATATGGTTTTATTTTTTCTACTATTGCAAAAGGCTTTCTTATGCAATTTAGGCGTCAAAAAAGATGGATAGAATTAACAGCTTCATGCTTGTTGTTATTTGCAGGGACTATGGTGATATCGGGTATATTAAAATTGTAAAAAAAGGATGGTTAGATGGTTAACTTCATAAAACGAGAAAGTAGAGATCTTTTTAAAAATAGTTTTTTTAGATTTATCTTTAAAAATAGGCATTTTATTTTTTTTCTTAGAACAGTGATT
>JALUKO010000149.1:4073-11489 GCA_027056525.1 Helicobacteraceae bacterium
TTTTAGCTTGAGAATAAAAAATATAGATAAAACATTTTTATGGGATTTTATGATAGTTCTAAAGAGAATATTTTTACGACAGCACTGTTTTGGGGACTTTTTTGGCCCTTTTTCATTGTAACCACGCTTCCCGTATTTGGTCGTATATTTTGTGGTATCTGTCCCCATGGATTTTTAGGTAAATATATTACAAATATTGGTTTGAAAAAGAAAATGCCAAAATGGATGCAGAACCGTTTTATAGGGGTTATGTTACTTGTAATTGGCTGGTGGGCTGTTTACTATATGTTTCCCGGAGTGTATCGTACACCGTTTGGTACGGCTATGCTGTTTACAGTTATGACGCTGCTTGCTTTTATACTTTATTTTTTCTATAGAGATATGAGTTACTGTAAATATATCTGTCCAATTGGGACAGCACTTAGAGCTTTTGGTAAACTCTCTTTTACATCTTTTAGTACATATAAATCAGCTTGCAGCAGCTGTAAAAGTTTTGAGTGTGCCAAAAGTTGTCCCTATGGTCTAAGCCCATTTAATTTTGAAAAGAAACACTCTATGGATGACTGCACACTCTGTATGGAGTGTACACACTCCTGTGAAGCGGTTCGCTTTACGTTTGTCAAGCCGGGGTATGGCATCTATCAAAAGTTCAAAACACTTAGAGCAGAGGTGTGGGTCTATATTTTAATATTGGCAGCGATCCCTATCTCTATGGCATTTAGCCATGGACTTGGAAGAAGCAAGGTGGCTGATGAGATGATTTGGGCAAAAACAGCGGCATTCTTTCAAACTTTTATTGATTTTGGCTCTATGAATGCTGTAGGTCTTTTTGCTTTTCTATATGCAGTGCTATTTAGTGCAGCAGCAGCTATGGTGGGAATGTTTATTGCATCAAAGATCTTAAAAAAGGAGTATGGCACCGTATTCTATACATTGGGATATGCATTTGCTCCACTCTTTATTTTAGCTTCCATGGCGCATGCATGGGAGTTCTTTTTCACTTCAAATTCTGCACGTATCGTAGAGGGCTTGGCATGGGGATTTGGTATGAATATCGATATAGATCCTTTTGCAAAACGTGGAGATACATGGCTAGAAGTATTTCATATATTTCGTTGGATCGCTGTAGCTTGGGCTTTTTATATCCTTTATCGTCGTATGGAATATATCGAAGCAAGTAAAATAAGAAAACTGCTTGCTTACCCTTTTGCTGGACTTTTGATCTTTTTCTTCATAGGTGTTAACAGTTACAGAAGTTACATACTTGACACGTATGGGCGTGCAGAACGTTCACATAGCGAGCATAGTATGCGTGCTAAAACCCTTTTTCAAAGTGTTAAAGCAGACGAAGTAATTTTATTACAAAAGGGAAAAGATGCTGCGTCCTGTGCTGCTTGCGGTATGAAACTTTCAAGGTTTTATAAAACAAATCATGCAGCGATTTTTCATGGAAAAGAGAGACAATACTGTTCCATTCATTGTTTGACAGAAGAAAAAAAAATAAAGAATATGAACCTTGAACAGATTCAGGTAGTTGATACAAAAACATTAAAGTTCATCGATGCTAAAGAAGCTTTTTATGTGCTTGGCAGTACAAAAAGTGCAACAATGAGTGAAGTTAGCAAATATGCTTTTGCCCGAGAGAAAGATGCTCAAGAGTTTGTTAAAGCATTTCATGGAGAAGTTGTTGACTTTTCTGAGGCGCTTCGTGTGGCGATGAAAGATTTTGAGGATATGAAAGTTTATAAGACGGTTGATGGGGAAACACCCATATATTTTACTGATAAAAAACCTTTTATACAAAAAGGAAAAATGAACCACAGCGGCATGGGAGGGATGATGCACGGACGAGACGCCAACCGTGTACCTAGCAAAAAAGTATGGCTTGTAACCGGTGACGATATCACACATCCATTGTGCGTAGAGAATATACAAGGAAGATTTTTTGTTACAAACGTAATGAATGAAGTCTCTATACCTAAAGTCAAAAGTAAAGAAGGATGCACTGCTATTAGTTTTGAGATGCCAAAAAGCGGGTACTACAAGGTTTACTATATAGCAGAGGATGAACACAGTGTTAATGTAGCTAAATATGAGTTTAAGCGTTTTGATCATAGCAGTGATGAAAAATATGATAAAGAGATGATGCGTGCAAAAACAATACCAGAGGTGCCTTTTGATATACTGAGAATACGTAGCAAAGATGAAACCTTCTATTCAAGACCAACTACAGGAGAAAAGCTTCAATTCAAAGTGCTTAAGGATAAAAAACCTATTAAAGATGCACAAGTCATTTTAAACACACAGTTTGGATGGCAAAAACATGCCACAACAGATGAAAACGGCTCAGTGAGTTTCACACTGATAAAAGACTATTATCCTGATTGGGATAAATACAATAAGCGCTTTCGGGAAAAATATACACTTACAGCACGCTATAAAGATGTTGAAGGTAAGGTCTATGCCATGACATTGCAAGATGAATTTAGACCTTCTAGATCTGAATATCAGTCTTATGCTTACGGTATGCTGATAACATTATTATTACTGATTGTTTTTGGAGGAGGAATTTTCCTTTATCGTTATCGTATACATAAACCTTTTAAAGAGGTACGGATCGATGATGATAAATAAAATTTTTCAAAAAATACAAAAGGCGGATATTCGTAAGTTTCGTTTTTGGATACAGCTTTTTCTCTTTGTCATTTTTGTATATGGTGGTTACGTAGCTATTGATGTTGGACGAGAGATCCCTGTTTTTTCATGCGGATACGATCGGGAAGCAGGGGGTGTCTGTTACTTTATGTCCCTGCAACATCAATTGGCACGCCCATGGGAAAGGCTCTTTAGTGGTGCTAGTTTAGGAGTCTTGAGTGCCTTTGGTGTTTTCATCTTATGGTTTATTGTTTTTAACAAAGCATGGTGTGGCTATGCCTGCCCATTGGGTACTATGCAGGATTGGATAACAGCTCTGCGTAAAAGGCTTAGGATCCCTTACAGTACATACAGTGAAGAATCATTTAAGTCTCTTAAAAAAATAAAATATATTTTTTTATTAATAGTGATTCTTTTTCCTCTGCTTATAGGAGCCGGATTGCTTGATCCTGAGTGGCGTGGTGGTTTTTGTAAAATGTGTCCAGGAAGGCTTATTACACCTATGTTTGTTGGGGATTTTAGTCAATGGAGTATTGATTTCTCAAGTAAGACGGCTATTTTTCTTACAACATTTGGTATTGCTTTTACTGTAGTGTTTTTTGTTGGATCATTTATAAAAAAACGCTTTTTCTGTTTTTTCTGTCCTATGAGTGCAATGCACTATATTTTTAGTCCGTTTGCATTACTGAAACTCAAAAAAGATGGTGAAAAATGTACAAAATGTGGGGATTGTTACAGGGTTTGTGATATGCAGATATGGGATATTGCAGATGATGTTAAGAGCAGGGATATTTTACGGGATGATTGTATTTTTTGTTTGAAGTGTGTGGCGGCTTGCCCCGAGGAAGATGCTTTGCAGGTCGATATTGTAAAGTGGGCTATTTTTAAATCGACAAAAGGTGGATTTGCAAAACGAATGGGATTTGAAGATGAAACAGAATGAACAACCGGAAAAAGCCGCTAGAAGAGTACGTAAAGTAGAAAATCAAAAGGCAAGACATCAGAGGCATGAGGCGATGGAGGCTTTAAAAATGCTGGATGCTTTGCGTCATGATTTTTCCAAACCTCTCAGCTCAATGGATTATTTTTATGAGCTTTTTGAAAAAGTTTACTGCAGGAGGGAGAAGCTACATTCAGCAAAACCGATGGTAGGCACACTCTGCATACAGATCCCTTATGAGATCATTTATGCTATGGATGCAGTGCCTGTACGTTTGTGTAACGGTTTTCATACCAATGAACAGAGTGGCGGGGAGTTTATGCCTGCAAAATCATGCTCTCTTGTCAAAGCAACGCTTGGTATGCTTAAACAGGAGGATATTCCTGGAGTCGATAAACTGGATTATCTTGTGCATCCCACTACGTGTGATCAGAAAACCAAATCGATCTCTATGGTGGAGGAGATAGGATATGATGTTTATCATATGGAGTTTCCCCGTGTAAAAGAGAGTGAAGAAAGTAGAGAATACTGGAGGCGTACAATACGCAAGTTTACAAAAGACCTCTCCAAAGATCTGGGAAGAAAGATCAATCGCAGATCACTTAAATCTGCGATACAAAAAGTGGGAAAAGCGCAGGTTGCCTATCATCGTCTTAATGAGCTGCGCAAGTTGAAGTCGGTGCCTATTTTAGGTAAAGATATATTTTTGATTACCAATGCCTTCTTTTTTGATGATATAGAGCGATGGACAGAGATGACCTTGGCAGTCTGCAGTGAAGTAGAGGCAAGAGTTAAAGAGGAGGTTAGTGCTGCAGGGAAGCGCTCACCGCGTATTCTTTATACTGGTTCACCGCCAATATTTCCTAATTTGAAACTTCCTTATATGATAGAGCAGGCAGATGGTGTGATTGTGGCAGATGAGAGCTGTTCTGCTAATCGGCTTTTTAATGACATGGTTTCTGTGGATGAGTGGTTTATGTATGATATGGTTGATGCGGTTGCAGATAGATACTTAAAAGGGTGTACTTGTCCTATCTTCACTAAGAATGATGACAGAAAAAGAAGACTCAAAGAGCTTATAGAGAGTTATAATGTCGATGGAGTTGTATATCAGTCTTTTGCGGGATGTCAGGTTTATGAAATGGAACAAAGAAGTATCCAGCAGCAGATGGAGGCGCTTGGCATTCCTATGCTTTATGTTGAAACGGATTATAGTCCCGGACAAGGAGGACAGCTCTCTACACGTATAGAAGCATTTATGGAGTCATTAAAAGTTAAAAACAGAAGAAAACAAGAGGGATAGGAGAAAATATGCTATATTATGCAGGAATTGATATTGGATCTACAGCGATCAAAATAGTGATCATCGATGAGGATGCTAATATTGTTGGACAAAAGGTATCCGGAAGCGGCAGTATGTTCTACAAATATGCAAAAGAGAGTCTTGCACAATTGGTACAAGATATCGGTATAACTCCAAATGATATTGTCTATATCGTCTCGACAGGATATGGACGCAAGCTTTTTAAAGAGGCAGATGAGACCATTAGTGAGATTACTGCAAATGCCTTTGGTGCAGTCAAGGCGGGGGAATCATTTGGTACCATTCGCACAATCATTAACATTGGAGGTCAAGACTCCAAGGCGATAGGGCTGGATGAGCATGGGCATGTTGTAAATTTTGCAATGAATGATCGTTGTGCCGCGGGTACAGGAAAGTTTTTGGATGTGGCAGCGGCAAAACTTGAAATAGATGTAGAAGAGCTTGGTGAATGCCACTTTAATGCAAGTGGTACACCACTCTCTATTAATAGTACCTGTGCAGTATTTGCAGAATCAGAGATTATAGGTCTGCTTGGAAATGAACATAGCAAGGAGGATATTGTTGCAGGTATCCATTTTTCTATCGCGAAACGTATTATTCGCTTAGCCAAAAAAGTAGGCTTAAATGGGGTGATCTATTTTGATGGAGGACCCGCACTCAATGCCGGATTGGTCGCTGCTATTGAGGATGAACTTGGGTGTGAGTTGGCAATTCCTGAATATCCGCAGATCACAACTGCGCTTGGAGCCGCAATGTTGGCAAAAGAGGGGTATAGTTACAGTGTTTCCAAAGAGTTGCAAGAGTAAAATCTTTTAGAATTTTTTATAGGGATTTTCTATCATAATAATAAAAGGCGAAGACGAAAGACTTGAAAAAATATCCAAAATTGGAGCGAATTTTGGAGCGAATATTTTTGATAGTGACTCAAAAGCCGTTAAATAGGGGTTTGTAAAGTGAAATTGAGAGTTTATTACGATTATAACATAGGCTTATATTTTTAGAGAGAACCCGCTAAAATAGGCATGTCTGCACACAAGATTTTCTATTTTCGGCGAAAAAAGCTCAAAAAAAGGGCACAGTTTGGGCACACCTCAATAGTTATTCTATAATTCCCGCTTCATTCAACGCTGAAACAAATTCGACACTAATTTCTTTAGATAACATCTGTATCTGCTGCTTATGATCTCTATACATTTGTTTATGTTCATCGTTATCTTTTTGTAGTGTTTCATCAAATAGATTGCAATACTCTCTAAACTCATTTATCATCAAATCTTTTTTTGTATGATAATTTTCACCACCAATTGCCTTGATTTCAACATGGTTAGGCTCAATCTTTTCTATATTCCAGATTGTTCCCTTCTTTGTTTTTATTTGACGGCTGGCTTGCTTTGTGTTTGAAGAGAGAATACCCATCACATTTTGACTGTATCCGATTCTCGGTTCCCATGATGAAAGTAACTTGGCTTTGTCACATAGAAGCATGAACTTGTAAAAGTTAAAGTTGACACCATCGCTATTAACTGTCGAGATGTGTATATGAAAACCTGTCTCTTCATTTGTGTATCCATATTTGCTGATGATTGGACATATTGTTTGGATGTAGTGTTCTATCCCTGAAGCTGTAGTGATAGGTACAGACATCTCTATACCATTGTCTTCTAGTGAGATGTCAGGTTTAATCTGTAGGCAGTTGTTCTTATCTTTATCTGTTGGCAGATTAATGGTGTCAACCAAAATTTCTACATCTGTGAGTTCATACACCTCTTTAATTATCTCATCAATGACTTCATTAAAGCTGTGCTCTGTTGTATCAATATAAAATTCAAATTCACAACCATACTGATACTTGTCAGCTTGATTAAGGGCATAAGAAGGATACGAGCAATTGCTATTTGCTTCATACCTTTTAGTGGTTTCATTTGTAGTATATATCATTATCCCTCAATCATTGCATCTAAAGTGCTATGTAGTTTTTCTATTTTATAGTCAGTGTTGTTAGTCCACTCTTGAAGAGGTTTTTGATCAGTTGGCAGTGCTGCATCTGGTTTCATATACACAAAAGCACGCTTCACACCATGATGTGATTTCACCTCTATCTTCTTTCTTACATAGTAGTCTGGAGCACCTTCAAACTCATCAATCTTACTCATAAGTTCAGCTCTTGTTATCTGATAGAGTTCACCTTTTATTCTCGATACAGGTGCATCAACAATATAAGGATAGTTTCCAAAAGAGTCTTCAAACATTGCAAGTTTTTTTACAGTATGAGCTTTGCCAAGCCGTTTAGCATATTTGCTAAGAAGATTATGATTGTCAAAGCCTTTTTTGAGTGATCCATACACAAAGAGTAGCTCACTAAAGGATTCCTCTTTTTTGAAGTAGCCTTTTTTTACAATTGTAATCACACCGTTATCATGAAGTCTATGAAGTATTTTTCTAGTCGTATCTGTAGAAATACCTTCAACTTTAGCAGCAGAGAATGGCACGATGACAT
>JALUKO010000150.1 GCA_027056525.1 Helicobacteraceae bacterium
GGGAGTGCCATTGTAGCCGGTACTTAAAATCCGCCCATCTTTGACTATCACCGCACCCACCTGTTTTGAAACACACTTCGAAGCTGTTGATATCTCGGTTGCTATATTTATAAAATTTTTGTCGCTTAACATACTCTCTCTTTTACGTTCTCTTGCTTATAAACTTAAATTTAAATTTAATTATGGTATTATATCGCAAAATTTTATATATTTTGGAGTCTTACGGATGGATACAAAACAGATCAAATCACTCATGAGAGAGTTCGATGACAGCGGCCTTTCAAGAATTAAAATAACAAAAGAAGATTTTTCTATTGAATTAGAAAAAGCTACCAACCTCGTAGCTGCTCCTGCAGCGGCAGTAGCAGCGGCACCGGCACAAGCCAGCGCACCGGCAGCTGCAACAACTACCCAAGCACCCTCGGCAGCCCCTGCTGAGATCACAGGTGATGCTATCCTTTCTCCAATGGTTGGTACATTCTATGCATCTCCATCACCGGACTCACCACCATTTGTAAAAGTTGGCGATGTGATTAAAAAAGGTCAGGTGGTTGCTATTTTAGAAGCTATGAAAATCATGAATGAGCTTGAAGCTGATTTTGATTGTAAAATACTTGAAGTTTTAGCAACAAACGGTCAGGCAGTTGAGTATGATATGCCACTGTTTATAGTAGAGAAGATGTAACACTATGGCAGAAATAAAAAGAATTTTAGTCGCTAACCGCGGAGAGATCGCTCTTCGTGCTATCAGGACTATTAAAGAGATGGGTAAAGAAGCGGTTGCCGTTTACTCAACTGCCGACAAAGGAAGCGAGTATCTTAAACTTGCCGATGCGGCTATTTGTATAGGAAACGGTCCTAGTAATGAGAGCTATTTAAGCATTCCTGCTATTATCTCTGCTGCAGAGATCAGTCACAGTGATGCGATCTTCCCGGGATATGGTTTTTTAAGTGAAAACCAACATTTTGTTGAGATCTGTACACACCACAACATCAAGTTTATCGGGCCGACTCCCGAAGTTATGGTTTTGATGAGTGACAAATCAAAAGCAAAAGATGTAATGATAGAAGCGAAAGTTCCTGTTGTTCCCGGAAGTGACGGTGCTATTACCGATATTGCCGATGCTAAAAAAAGAGCTGCAGAAGTTGGCTACCCTGTGATCTTAAAAGCTGCACAAGGCGGCGGTGGACGTGGTATGCGTGTTGTTGAAGAGGAAAGCTACCTTGAAAATGCATTTTTAGCTGCAGAGAGTGAAGCGATCACTGCTTTTGGTGATGGTACTATTTATATGGAGAAGTTCATCAAAGAACCTCGCCATATCGAAGTACAGATCATGGCAGATGCTCACGGAAATGTTCTTCATATAGGTGAGCGTGACTGCTCTATGCAAAGACGTCACCAAAAGCTTATAGAGGAATCTCCTGCTGTTGTGCTTACACAAGAGGTCAGAGAGAGACTGTGGGCTGCAGCTGTTCGTGCTACTAAGTACATAAAGTACGAGGGTGCGGGTACATTTGAGTTCTTGCTCGATGCAAATCTTGACTTCTACTTTATGGAGATGAATACACGCTTACAGGTTGAACATACTGTTTCTGAAATGGTAAGTGACATTGACCTTATCAAGATGATGATCGAAGTTGCTGAGGGAAAAGAGCTTCCGCCACAAGAGAGTGTTGTGCTCAAAGGTCACTCTATTGAGTGCCGTATCACTGCAGAAGACCCTGTGAAGTTCCTGCCATCTCCGGGTAAGATCAACTCATGGATAGCACCGGGCGGTAAGGATGTTCGCATAGACTCTCACGCTCATGCAGGTTATATTGTTCCGATGATCTATGACTCTATGATCGGTAAACTCATTGTTTATGGAAAAAACAGAGAAGAAGCGATCGCAAGAATGGACAGAGCTTTAAGTGAGTTTACCATTACCGGTATCAGAACAACTATACCTTTTCACTTGAAAATGATGAGAAACGAAGACTTCAAAACAAATAACTTCAACACAAAATACTTAGAAAACTATAACGGCTAAAAGCTGTTGTAGTTACTACTGAGGCATACGTATAATTGTTATATCTGCATTATGACGCAGCCTTGCAAAGTACTCACCCAAAACTTCTTCTCGTTGCTTAGCCATTATTGTGTTTTTAATCTGCTCTTGAACGCCATCAAGAGGAACCTCTTTTACATCCTCTACACCTTTAACATAAAAGCTCATAAAAGTGCCCTTTGCATTTGGAACTACAGGGGTAAAAGAGTTTAAGGGAGTGTTTAGCAAGAGAGATGCAAGCTCGGGTGAGACTTTTTCATAAGGGATACTCTCCTCTTTTGTCTGAACCTGCGGTGCATAGAGCATTGGGTTTTTCATTTTAGCTTCAAGTGCCTCTTTATTTGAAGAAAAGTTTACAATTACATTAAAGGCACTTGGATGCATAAACTCTTTTTTATGCAGTTCATAATACTCTTTGATCTCTTGATCGCTTGGTTGTGAAAGTTTAGAGTATGCTATGGCAGCGTAAAGTTTTTGCGCCAAAAGTCTTTGTTTTATGGTTTTTTTCAATTCCGTTGATGTAAGACCATTGGACTCTCTTACAGCTGCATAGAACTCATCTACGCTCATCTTGTTTGCTGCTGCGGTTTTTTTAATATCCTCATACACTTCACTTGAAGTGACACTGATCTTTCGCTCTTTCGTCTCAAGCGCTTCAAGTTTTTTTCTGATCAAAATATCGCTTGCCGATTTTGCATCGACTTTTGCGAGCTTCATCTCTTTTTTTATGTCATACAAAGTGATAGCACTCCCTTTTACAACAATAGCAACACCATCGATAAGCTTAGCATCTAAAGCAGAAGAAAAAACGAAAAGAAAAAATAGCAAAGTTAAGAAAAATTTATACATATAAAGTCACTTTATCAAATTTAAAAGTGTATTTTACCCGCTTTTAACCAATGTTTGCCTAAAATTGCACAACTATAATTATAAAAGGCATACCAATGGTTGTTACACGTTTTGCTCCAAGTCCTACAGGATATCTTCACATAGGTGGTTTAAGAACTGCGCTTTTTTCTTACCTTTGGGCGAAGAAAAATGGTGGAAAATTTGTTCTTCGCATTGAAGATACAGATAAGGCTAGAAATTCAGAAGCGGCTGCACAAGCTATTGTAAAAGCGTTTGAATGGTTGGGACTTGAGCATGACGGAGAGATAATATACCAGTCACAAAGAGATGAGATCTATGCAAAATATATACAACAGCTTCTTGATGAAGGCAAAGCGTACAAATGCTATATGTCAAAAGAGGAGTTAGATACACTTCGTGAAACACAAATGGCAAATAAAGAGCGTACAAAGTACAATGGTATGTATCGTGATTTCAAAGGCACACCGCCGGAGGGTGTTGAGCCGGTGATCCGCATAAAAGCACCACTGAGCGGAGAGATCATCGTCAATGACGGTGTAAAAGGAGAGATCTCTTTTCAAGCTGAAGATATTTTGGATGACTTTGTTATTGCGCGTGCTGATGGAAGCCCCACTTATAACTTTGTAGTCGCCGTTGATGATGCGCTTATGGGGATTAATGAAGTGATACGCGGAGATGATCATCTCTCCAATACACCAAAACAGATAGTGGTGTATGAAGCACTTGGGTTTAGTATCCCTAACTTCTATCATGTACCGATGATACACAACTCGGCAGGAAAAAAACTCTCCAAACGTGACGGAGCAACTGATGTCAT
>JALUKO010000151.1:0-1682 GCA_027056525.1 Helicobacteraceae bacterium
AACTCATACAATCATGTGGTGCGGATATAGTGATCAATGTTGCACTCCCTTATCAGGATCTTACTATCATGGATGCCTGTATAGCGACAAAAACTCCTTATCTTGATACTGCAAACTATGAACATCCAGATGAAGCAAAATTTGAGTATAAACTACAATGGCAAAGAGATGATGCTTTTAAAGAAGCGGGTATCATGGGACTTCTTGGAAGCGGTTTTGACCCGGGTGTGACCAATGTATTTTGTGCTTATGCGCAAAAGCACTACTTTGATGAGATCCATACTATCGATATACTAGACTGCAATGCAGGTGATCACGGGTATGCATTTGCAACAAACTTCAACCCTGAGATAAATTTGCGAGAGGTGAGTGCAAACGGTCGCTACTGGGAAAATGGAGAGTGGATAGAGACTGAGCCTATGGAGATCAAAATGGTATGGGAGTACCCTGAAGTTGGTCCAAAAGATAGCTATCTGCTTTACCATGAAGAGATGGAGTCACTTGTGAAACATATCAAGGGATTAAAGCGCATTCGTTTTTTTATGACCTTTGGTGAGAGCTATCTTACCCATATGAAGTGTTTGCAAAATGTGGGGATGCTTGGGATTGAACCGGTTGAGCATAAGGGGCAAAAAATCGTTCCCATAGAGTTTTTAAAAACCCTGCTTCCCGATCCTGCTTCACTGGGTCCTCGTACAAAAGGGAAGACAAATATCGGTATCGTTGCCGAGGGTGTCAAAGATGGTAAAAAACGAAAGATATATATTTATCAGGTGAGTGATCATGAAAAGTGCTATGAAGAGGTGAGAAGTCAGGCTGTTTCATATACAACAGGGGTTCCGGCTATGATTGGAGCAAAGTTGATGCTTGAGGGTAAGTGGAATGGAGCAGGGGTGTTTAACATGGAAGAGTTCGACCCTGATGTGTTTATGGATGAGTTAAATGTTCAGGGGCTTCCTTGGCATATCAATGAGTTGGAAGTAGAATAATGAATTTTGAAAACATCATAGCAAATATCGACTCGCTGCCACCTCTTTCAAATGCCGCTTTTTTGGTACAGCAGCTTTACTCAAGAGATGCAGAGAACGTCAACATCACAAAGCTTGTGCGTATCATCGAGTCCGATGCACTTTTAACGGCCAATATACTCAAGATGATCAACGCTCCTGTGCATGGATTTTCAAAAAAGATCGCTTCTATTTCTCATGCTGTAACACTTTTTGGTACTAGAAATATTTACGGTTTGGTCATTAACTATGCGATCAACGAAAAGATTAAAGCAAATACAGCCGTTTATGGACTAAGTGCTACGGAGTTCAACCAGATGTGTCATTTGCAAAGTACACTTATGATGCAGTGGTACTCAAAAATAGACTTAAGACATGCACAGCTTCTTGCACCTTTAGCCCTTATTATGGAGTCGGGAAAGCTTGTTCTCTCCAACGAGGTTGCAAAAAGCAACTATGTTCAAGAGTTTAAAAAAGGGTTTAGAGATTGTGAGGATATAGAGAGGTATGAGTACTCTTTGATAGATACCACTTCTTATTATCTAAGTGCTTTGTTGTTTGAGCATTGGCATTTGGAACCTTTGTATATTGATATACTTAAAGGGCTTGATTTTGAAACCGATGCAGATACAAAGCTGGGTTCATATATGGATACGTTGGATGTTATCAGGGTCG
>JALUKO010000151.1:1692-3728 GCA_027056525.1 Helicobacteraceae bacterium
TATTCTTAGCGATGAGTCCATTTTGCTTGCCTGCAATGTGGTGGAAGATCTGGGACTTGACCCTAAGCACTTTAAAAATACCGCCATCAGAGTAAGGGATACCTACTTAAAAGATGAAACTAAAAGATAAACAATGCTGGACCACACTCAAGTTACAACACCATGTTACATATGTGACGAGCAGCTTTTAGAGAAAAACCTGCAACTTTTAGACTATGTACAAAAACAAAGTGGCGTAAAGGTCATTTTGGCACTCAAGGGGTTTGCTATGTGGGCTACTTTTGATCTAGTCTCAAAGTACCTCAAAGGGTGTACGGCAAGTGGTCTATATGAAGCAAAACTCGCAAGAGAGGAGTTTTGTAAACATCGTCTTGATGCAGAAGTGCACACCTACTCACCGGCGTTTAAAGAGGATGACATAGAGGAGATAGCTTCTATCTCGGATCATATAGTTTTTAACTCCCCAAATCAACTTCAGCTCTACTATGAGAGAGTAAAAAAAATCAATCCAGACATATCGGTTTCACTGAGGATCAACCCTGAGTACTCAGAATCTCCTGTGGATATTTACAACCCTTGTGGCGTGTACTCTCGTCTGGGCACAACTCTTGAGAACTTTGATGAGAAAGTTTTAGAGTATATCGATGGATTTAATTTTCATGCCTTGTGTGAGCAGGATGTGGATGCTTTGCAAAATGTTCTCAATGCGTTTGAGAGGAAGTTTTCCAGGTATTTTAAAGACTTGAAGTATATCAACTTTGGTGGAGGACATCATATAACTAAAAAAGGGTATGATGTAGAAAAACTGATAACGATCATACAGAAGTTCAAACAAAAATATGGCGTTGAGGTCTATTTGGAACCCGGTGAAGCAGTTGGGTGGCAGAGCGGTGTTCTTCTTAGCACTGTACTTGATGTTTTTCATAACGGCATGGATATTGCCATACTTGATACTTCTGCAGAAGCTCATATGCCCGATACTTTGGCGATGCCTTATCGTGCAGAGGTGAGAGGTGCAGGCAAAGCAGGAGAGAAAAAATATACCTACCGTTTGGGCGGAAACACTTGTCTTGCAGGTGACATCATGGGTGAGTACTCTTTTGACACTCCCTTAAATATAGGAGATAAAATTATCTTTGAAGATCAGATTCATTACACTTTTGTTAAAAGTACAACATTTAATGGGATAAAACTTCCTTCACTTGCTATATACAGAAAAAATGGAAGTTTGGATATCATTAAAGAGTTCAATTACGAAGATTATAAAAATAGACTCTCATAAGGATACAAAATGTTAGAAGATAAACAAAGATGGAATAAAAAATATAAAGAAAATCCGATGCCCGAACACACCTCTGCGCTGCTTGAGAAATACTTGGATCATGCACATGTAGGGCAGGCACTTGATGTAGCTTGTGGAACGGGAAGAAACACTCACTTTTTGGCAGAAAAAGGTTTTTTGGTTGATGCTGTAGATATTTCAGACTATGCACTCTCTCAAATAAAAAACAACTCTATCATCACTAAAATAGAAGCAGACCTCGATACATACAACATAACTCCCAATACGTATGATCTTATTGTAAACACGAACTTCCTAAATCGCCGCTTGGTCTCACAAATGAAAGATGCTCTTAAAAGTGGCGGTGTTTTAGTGTTTGAAACGTTCATAGTAGCACATGGTGACTTTCAGATGCCTACGACCAACTTGGACTATCTGTTAAGAAAAAATGAGCTGCTGCATAACTTCATAGGTCTTGATATTATCTACTATGAAGAAAAGATAGATACAAATCTCAAAGGTGAAAAAATCAAATTGGCATCATTGGTGGCACAAAAAGCGTAAATGCTCAAGGTCTATGAACACACTTGGGAGAGTGTAAAAAGAACTGTGTAAACCTTAAAAATTAGATTCATTTGACGACTGAAGATAGCCAATAAGTTGCCGCTAGGTAACTTATTGGCTACTCTGTTTTGTTATAATCTATTTATCTAAGACTTAGTGCCTTTAGTAGTCCATTATGCACAATAGCTTG
>JALUKO010000152.1 GCA_027056525.1 Helicobacteraceae bacterium
AGATCGACTTTATCGCCAAAGTTTCACGCATAAGTGTGGAAGAGGTACTGCAGCGACTTAAAAACAAAGGTTTGGCTTCCATTCCGGGTGCGGGTGCCGAGATACTCTCTGATGAGGTGCGTGATATTATTGCACCGAAGAAAATTGACTCTGATGTATGGATAGATATCCATAGAAAAGCACATAAGCTTGGTATCATGTCTACAGCAACTATGATGTACGGAACAGTGGAGAGTGATGAAGATATAGTGGAGCATTTTGATATGGTGCGAAGACTTCAAGATGAAACAGGTGGTTTTCGTGCCTTTATCATGTGGAGTTTTCAAGGGCAAAACACGGAGCTTTTACGGCTTATTCCGGATATGGACAAACCATCATCCAATCGTTACTTGAGACTTTTGGCAGTGGCGAGACTCTATCTTGACAATGTGACCAATATCCAAAGTTCATGGGTGACGCAGGGTCCTTATATTGGGCAGATGGCACTTCGTTTTGGAGCAAATGATCTTGGTTCTACCATGATGGAGGAAAATGTTGTCAGAAGCGCGGGTGCAGGTTTTAGGATGGCAAAAGAGGAGATGGTTCGCCTTATTCGTGATCTTGGAGAGACGCCGGCTATCAGAAACACGGCGTATGAGACGTTAGAGACATTTTAACAATGAAATATTTTGTAACATTATTACTTTTAGGACAGATACTTATGGCAGCAACTCTAGAATATATACACACTAACGGTATGAAAATACCCCTTATCTTTGAAAATGACAAACGTTTACCCCTTGTAACGATGCAGTTTGTTTTTACAAACAGCGGCAGTATAGCCGATGTTGACAAGGCAGGTCTGGCAAAGTTCAGTGCCAAAGTGATGGGTGAAGGGACAAAGAAACTCGGAAGCAGTGCATTTGCTGAGGCTTTGGAGTCCAAAGCGATCCATATCTCATCATCAACAGGTGTTGAGACCTATGTTATGGAGCTTGGATGTTTGAGCGAGGAGTTTGATGTAGGGTTGAAATATTTTGCAGAACTCTTAGAAGATCCCAACCTTACAAAAGAGGCGATAAAGAATGTCAAAACAAGAACACTCGGAGCACTCAGCAGAAAAGAGAATGACTATGACTATGTAGCTTCCAATGAGCTGAAGTCTTTGTTGTTTAAAGGGAGTGTCCTTGCACAACCATCTTCTGGAACCCTTGAAAGTGTACAGAGCATACAACTGCAAGATGTGAAAAAGTTTCTAAAAGAGCATATAGTAAGCTCAAAACTTATCGTGGTGATTGGTGGTGATGTTGATCTTAAGGGTGCAAAGAAAAAGATTGCCAAGATCATAGATGCTATGCCAAAAGGTAAAGCGAGCGAGGTGCAGCATTTTGAGGTCTCAAAAGAGAAGCAGGAGCGTATACTCAAACGGGATACGCAACAGGCTTATATCTATTTTGGTGCACCATACTATCTCAATGTTGATTCCAAAGAGTACTACAAGTCAAAAGTTGCGGCATTTATTTTGGGTGCCGGTGGTTTTGGCTCACGCCTTATGGAAGAGATCCGTGTGAAACGCGGTTTGGCCTATTCTGCATATGCGCGGACGCACATTAGCAAGTCAAGAAGCTACTTTAGCGGATACTTGCAAACAAAACTCGAATCGCTTGAAGAAGCAAAAAGCACCATCAATGAGGTGATAGCTGATTTTGTCAAAAACGGTGTAACTCAGGAGGAGCTTGAGCAAACTAAAAAGTTTCTTCTTGGAAGTGAACCTTTGCGTGTTGAGACGATGAGTCAAAGACTAAACCGAACTTTCATGGAGTTTTACAACGGTAGAGGTTTGGGGTATGCTGCAAAAGAGTTGAAGCTTATCAAAGAGTTAGATCTTGAAGAGTTAAATGAGTTTATAAAAAAACATACGGAGATCACAGAACTTTCATATGCGATCGTGACAAAATAAAGTTTATATGACATATTGACATATTTTTTGTAAAATTTTCAAGATTGGCTACAATATATCCAAGCCAATATAAATCGAGAAAATATGAAAACCTCAAAAGAGCAAGAACAAAAGTGTAAAAAACTTGGTGTTAATTCATGGAGTGAGCTTGCTCTTATTCTCCCCCATACATATGAAGATCTGCGTTTACACGAGAGTATGCAACTCTCAAGTGCACAGCTTATCGATGCAACCATAGAAAGCGTACATCGTACACAAAACTCCCTTCAGATCACTTTTTTCGCTCATAACTTCGGACATATTGTTCACGGTGTTGTATTTCGTCCCAAGCCCTATATGCTGCATCAGTATAAAAAAGGTGAACGGGAGTATTTTTATGGTGTCATAGAGTGTAAACTTGGAAGTTGCACGATGAGTATGCCAAAAAAAGTGACACATGTAGGCTCTATAACTCCAAAGTACAAATGTGCGCTTAGAAGTGATGTGATGCAAAAGTTTGTTCAAAAACATCTGACACTACAGGGGCTTGTCTCAGAAGGACTTCCTCAAGATATAGCACAAAAAATGTTGGAGTTTCATTTTCCAAGTACTCCTCTTTTACTACACAAAGAGATGCCTCAAACATATAAAGAGGCTTTAAAATTTACAGAGCTCTTTGTCTATATGAAACTTCTAGCAGGAAAAAGAAGATATTTTCAAGCGATAGTATCAAAAAAAGCGAAGTATGGAAAATGGCTTACAACGCTCCCTTTTGTACTTACTTCTCAACAGATAGCTGCTATAGAAGATATCAAAAATGACTTTGCAAAAGATGTGGCTGCCAAAAGGATGGTTGTAGGTGATGTAGGGAGTGGAAAAACAATGGTGATCATGGCTAGTGTAGAGATGATGAGAGAACAACGCTCCATTTTAATGGCACCCACTACGATCCTTGCAAATCAACTCTATGAGGAGGCACAAAGATTTTTGCCCCATATAAAAACAACGCTCGTGACCAACAAAAGCAAAAAGCTTGATCTTGAAGCGTTTGATTTTATCATCGGAACACATGCGCTTTTGTATAGAGAACTTCCTAAAGCTGCTCTTGTGATGGTGGATGAGCAACATCGTTTTGGAACTTTGCAAAGAAATATGCTTGAAAAACTTGTAAGCAAGGGGGAGAAAAAACCACATTACTTACAGTTTTCAGCAACGCCCATACCAAGAACACAGGCGATGATAGAGAGTGCAAATATAGATGTCTCACTGATAATCACCACCCCTTTTAAAAAAGATATAACAAGTAAGGTGATCCATAAACAAGATTTTAAAGATCTGCTTGAACATATAAAAAACGAGATAGCAAAAAATAACCAGATACTTCTTGTGTATCCTTTAGTGGAGCAAAGTGATATGCTTGGATATCAGAGTATTGAGGAGGCAAGGGGATATTGGGAAAAAAACTTTGAGAATGTATTTGTGACACATGGCAAAGATAAAGCAAAAGAGGAGGTACTTCTAAATTTTCGAGACAAAGGGAATATCCTTATAGCTACAACAGTGGTGGAAGTGGGGATCTCACTTCCAAGACTCTCAAGTGTTATTATAGTGGGAGCGGAAAGACTCGGGCTTTCCACCCTGCACCAACTTCGAGGAAGAGTGAGCAGAACCGGGTTAAAGGGGTACTGTTTTTTATATACAAATCAGAACTCTTCTGAGCGTTTGGAGCATTTTGTGGAAACTTCCAGTGGTTTTGAGATAGCAAATTTAGATCTAAAGTATAGAAAAAGCGGTGATCT
>JALUKO010000153.1 GCA_027056525.1 Helicobacteraceae bacterium
GGTACTATCAGTCCATCAACATCAAGTTCAAGCTCCCTGCGGATGATCTTTTTTCTTAAAGCTATCTCGTTTTGAAGCACTTCGAGGTTATTTTGCATATAGCGCAATGCCTGATGTGCCAAAATGGTATCATACAGCGATAACGAGGTCGCATAGATAATAGGTTTTGCCCTGTTGATGAGATACTCCACTATATGCTCACTCGCGAGTATGTAAGCACCAAAACTACCATATGCTTTACCGAGGGTGCCCATCTTTATATGGTTGGGTTGTATGCTGATCTTGTAATGGTCAAACACTCCCATCAGTTTTTTCCCTATTACACCACTACTGTGCGCTTCATCAACAATCAGCAGGGCATTGTGCTTATCACAGATCTCAAATACTCTTTTATCGACAATATCCCCATCCATAGAGTAGATACCCTCAACTGCTACAATCTTTCTTTTTGCAGAAGAATTTTTGAGAAGCAGCTCAAGTGCATCCATATCGTTATGTTTGAAAAACACAACATCTTTTTCGCCGATGTGAGAAGCCAAAACCCCAGAAGCATGATAGAGTTCATCCATAAAAAGGGTGTCCCCTTTTCGTACAAGTGTTTCTATAAGAGCAATATTTGCGTTAAAGCCGCTTCCAAGAACCACACCCGCTTCAAAACCATTGAGCATACACAAAGCATCTTCAAACTCTTTGTGTATGTGATGATATCCGTTGACTAAAAGCGAAGCTTTTGAACTGTTATAAGGTAGACTCTCAAGTATTTGGCAAGCTTGCCGGTGAAGCTCTTTGTTGTGAGCAAGCCCCAGGTAGTCATTGGAAGCAAAATCTTTTATGTGCGTATCATACAACTCTCTGCTGCGGTAACGCCCCGAACGCTTCAGGGCTTTGAGCTCATTCTCATAAAACTTCACATAAAAGCCTTTAGTACTTCTACACTCAAACCCATTGCGGTACTTTCATACCCCTTAACCTCTTGTATGTATGCTTTACAAAATCCCTCAACCATGCAGGCACCTGCTTTACCTCGCCACTCACCACTTTGCAAATACTCTTCAAGCTTCTCTTGATCAAACTCGGCAAAGATATAATCAGTTTGGGAGATATCTATGATCTTCATCTCCTGAGAGTGGTAGATCATACAGGTGATAATGCTCGTAATATTTCCACTTTGCGTCATTAAAATATTACGAGCATCATCTATGCACTTGGCTTTTCTAAGTATCTGATTTTGAGAGGTCACTACAGTGTCGGCAACCAGAAGCGGATACTCCTGTATCCCAAAAGCTTTGAAGTTGGCTTCATACTTTCCAAGAGTCGCCTGATATACAAAATTTTTCGGGCTTGATGCTACAATGGCATCTTCATCAAAATCAATACTTTCTTGGATAAACGCAACACCCGCATCTTCTAAAAGCTTGGCACGGGTTAGGGAAGAAGATGCTAAACGAATCATGCTAGAGATTACTTGAGAGCATAACGCCTAAAAATATAGCGATAATGCCTAAGACAATGTTTACAGGCACCATATATTTGCCGATAAGTTCCAAAGAGAACTTTGCACCTACCATATCACCCTGATCTAAAAGTTTCACGGCACGATTACGACGAATGATCATAAATACAAGATTTATACTCATAATGGCCCAAATCGCCTCTTTTATATGCCCTATTCCACTATAAGGCGTATGTTTGAGATCATACCCTACAAGCATAAGTACCGCCGTTACAAGCAGTATGATAACAAAAGGAAACACAATACTAAAAAGTCTTTTCAATGTATGAGCAATCCTCTCTAGTCTATGCGCAGGAGAGTCTATCTGCATAAATGAGGGGTGTGCAGCAAAACGTATGGCGATCATTCCGCCAACCCAGATAACAGCTGAGAGCACATGCAAAAAAACGATAATCACTTTATACTGCGCAAAAAATTCAGCCATTACGAAAGTATCTCACTTATATACTTGAGTGCTTCCTCTTTTGCCTGTGGCAGTTTGGAAGTATCTTTTCCCCCGGCTTGGGCAAAATCTGCCCGACCACCACCGCCGCCGCCCAAAACAGGTGCTATCTTTTTAATCCAATCACCCGCTTTTGCATCAGCGCCCTTCACACCGGCTGCTATAAGTACCTTCTCCCCTTTGATTTGAAAAAGCATGGCACACAGCTTGTCGTTTTGGTTTTTCAGCTCATCGATTTTCTCTTTAATATCACCACTTGGCAACTCCTCAACCACAACCGCAACACCATTGATATCATTGGCTTTGATCTCAACTTTGGCACTCTCTTGAGCCTCTTTAAGTTCAGACTTGAGTTCACTTATGTTTGATTTGAGCCTATTGATACCTGCAAGGATATCAAGGTTTTTCAACTCGCCCTGTGCACTTTTTAGAAGTTCCCTTTGCCCACTGAAGTATTCATATGCCGCGTAACCACATACAGCTTCTATACGGCGAACACCTGCACTTACTCCACTCTCTTTGGTAATGATAAAAGAGCCTATTTTTGCAGTGTTATCCACATGAACACCTCCGCAAAACTCGATAGAGGCATCTGCAAAACTCACAACCCTTACTTCCTCACCGTACTTCTCACCAAATTGGGCTTTTGCACCACTCTTCTTGGCATCCTCAATACTCATAATCTCTGTTTTTGCATCAATTCCACGCGCAATTTCATAGTTGACACGCTGTTCGATCTCTGCAAGTTCCGCCTCACTTACAGCTTTTGGGTGAGAAAAATCAAAGCGTAAACGCTGTGCTTCCACCAGTGAACCCGCTTGAGATATATGCTCCCCAAGAACATCAAAAAGTACAGCATGAAGCAAGTGAGTGGCGGAGTGGTGCTTTGTGATCTCATCTCTTGAGATATCGACAATACTCTCAACCTCATCACCAACATGCAACTCTCTACTCAGCTCTATATAGGAAAGATTTAATCCAAAGAATTTTTTGGTGTCAAGCACTTTTGCAACACCTTTGAGCTCCCCTGTATCACCACATTGTCCACCACTTTCAGCGTAAAAAGGGGTAGTATCCAAAAGCACCCAACCTTTTGAGCCTGCACTGAGTTTTTGTGTAGTTTTATACTCCTCACTCAACAGTGCAAGTACTTCTGAAGCATACCTTACATGCTCATAACCCACAAAACTATTCTCGCCAAACTTCTCTAAAAGCTCTTTAAAATCACCGTGAACAGCTTCATCACCACTTCCCCTCCAAGCAGCTTTTGCACGCTCTTTTTGTGCATTCATAAGCGCATTGAATTTCTCACTGTCAAGCTTAAGCCCTTTTTCGCGAAGCATATCTTCTGTAAGATCAAGAGGAAAACCAAAAGTATCATAAAGTTTAAAAGCAACTTCACCACTAAAGATCTCACGTGTATTTGTAAGCTCTTCATTGAAAAGTGCTATACCGGATTCAATGGTTTTGAAAAAACGTACCTCTTCGAGTTCTATTTGCTCTTTCACAACAGTAGATTTCACTTGAAGATAATCATACTCTTTGCCCATAATCGCTACTACTGTATCGACAAGTTTATACATAAAAGGTTCACGAAATCCTAGAAGGTAACCATGTCTGACGGCACGACGAAGAATTCTGCGAAGAACATATCCACGCCCCTCATTTGAGAAGTTCACATTTTGTGCAAGTAAAAAGAGCACTGTGCGTATATGATCTGCTATGACGCGGTACGATGCACCACTTT